>DUAA01000065.1:0-619 GCA_012961055.1 Nitrospinaceae bacterium | reverse complement strand
GTCCTCGGAGTACAAACAGATCAAATTCTGGATGGCTTGCGCATCCTCTAAATTAGCTTCTCGTAACATATATTTACTAACCTTAAAAAAATCTGGCTTTCAACCAGAAAATCTATAGGCATTGCAATAATGCCTGTTAATCAATGATAATTTTTCAACTCTACACGGTGGTCTTGTAGTATCGGAGAATGCGAAGAAATAGTCAACGGCATTTAATGGGGCAAAACCATATCCCATTTTTAAACACTCAAATGGGTCGTCATTGTAAGATAAAAAGAATTCTTACAATTCGACTCTAGTTTGTACTGGTTACTGATTCACCACTAGTTGGTCCTTGAGTTGGTCCTTGAGTTGGTCGATAAGGAGAATGTTATTAATAGAGATGGAAACTTTATCGGCCATGCGTTCTAGAAACTCGGTACCGAGCCCGTCATGAAAGTGCAAGGGGTTGGGACTGCCAAACGCTATGGCTCCGATCATTCCATCCTGTGCCATGATCGGGATCAACGCTTCTGATTTGATTCCTTCATTCACGTTAGGACCAAATACCTCGGACTCTGTGATTTCACTACGCAAAACAGGTTTGAATCCATTTTTAAACCAGGTTCCGGCAGTTTCT
>DUAA01000064.1 GCA_012961055.1 Nitrospinaceae bacterium | reverse complement strand
GAGATGGATTCCAGCTTTTGGTCGATGGCTTGCATCTCGAGGTCGTCAGACATAATAAGACCTTCAAATTGCAGGGAATTTCTGAGCACATCGTTCATGATAGTTGGGGAGAAGGTAGCAGGCTGATGCGCATCCCAAGCCGGATAGACAACATGAGCGGTCATGATAACCTCAAGACCTTGCTGAATAGCATGGCTAAAGGGGATCAGTTCGCATTGCTCTAGAGACTCTCGCGTCCGATCGACTCGAGGTAGGGTAAGGTGAGAATCCTGGGAGGTGTCTCCGTGACCGGGGAAATGTTTGCCCACTGGAATGACCCCTGCATCATAAAACCCGCGAATCAGTTCGGTTCCTAAGCGTGCTACCTTTTCTGGGTCGGTGTCCAGGGCCCTTTTGCCAATGATGGGGTTTTCCGGGTTGGAATGGACATCTAGAACCGGAGCGTAATCCATATTAATTCCTACTGCCCGTAATTCTTTTCCCATGCCAAGCCCGAACCGATAGGCTAGATCATTAGAGTCGGCCTGCCCCAAGCATGCCATGTGAGGAAACTGCGTGAAGGGTTCGCCTAGTCGAGCAACTCTTCCCCCTTCCTGATCCACCGAAATGAAAAGTGGAGGTATTTCTGAATTGTCCGCGTTCAGCGATTGGAGATCGTTGATCAATTTAAGTAATTGGTCAGGGTTTTTATAGTTGCGCTCGAAAAGGATTAAACCTCCAATACCCTGTTGAAGGATCAGGTCTTCAGTTCTGGCGGTGAGAGTTGTTCCCTCAAAGCCTGATACAATCATTTGACCGGTTTGTTGTTTCAGGGAAAGCAAAAGGCCTCAGTAGTTGGAAAGCGTTGATGAACGGACCGAGTGGACCCGGCGGCAAAACGTTGTCGCAGACCTTTGCAGGTTTTTGCGAATATATTTGGCTTGCCATATTGGTGAGCGAGCATCGTTGCCCTGTTCAGGCAGCCTTATGTTACCATAATGCAGGGACTTCTCTAAAATCCAATTATGGCCTTTAGCCAAGCACATACAGCGACCGAGGGTAGAAGTTTTCCGTTGAGTAAAGGTGGCGATTGAAGGATATTAAAATCACCAGTTTTACCAGCCCTTCATTAAACTTAATATACTTAATTCATGTCTATGCAACGCAGAGTAGTAATTACCGGTCTTGGAGCAGTGAGTCCGAATGGCATCGGGCTAAAAAATTTTTGGGAAAACACGTGCAAGGGGGTCAGTGGCATTGACCGCATTACTAACTTTGATCCTTCAAACCTCGCTTGCCAGATCGCAGGCGAAGTGACCGGATTGGATCCTTCCCAATTCTTTTCTGCATCGGATCTAAAAAAACTGCCGCGTTCAATTCCGCTTGCTGTCGCAGCTACTCAGGAAGCTTTGACTCATGCAGGAATTGATCTTTCTACTTTTTCTGAAGAGGAATTTGAAGGGCTGGGGGTTTTGATCGGAAGTGGGGGTTCCGGGTTCGATTATTCAGAAAAACAGTTTGAGATTTTTTTCTCAAAGCAGAAACATAAAATTAGTCCTTATGCAATCTCCAATTCTTTGGTGGGCATGCTTTCCAGCGAAATCTCCATGTATTTTGGGCTCCAAGGAAGAAGCCATGTGATGTCCAATGGATGTACCAGCTCCACCGATGCTTTGGGCTATGCTTTCAATACCATTCGATTTGGTCAGGAAGACTGGTTTATATCCGGCGGTGTGGAGTCTTGTATCACCCCTGCAATGATGCAGGGGTTTGAAAGAATGAAAGTCAATCCGGTACATTTTAATGATTCTCCAACACGCGGATCACGTCCCTTTAACCGGGACCGTGAAGGGTTTGTTTTGGCGGAAGGTTCCTGGATGATCATCCTCGAAGAACTGGAACATGCCAAGGCGCGAGGAGCGGAAATAATTGCTGAAATTCTGGGATATGGCACAACTTGCGATGCGTTTCATAGGGTAGCCATGATGCCGGACGGAAAACAATCTTCAAGAGCAATGAACCTTGCCTTGCGTGATGCGCAAGTGAATAAAGATGAAGTGGGTTATATCAATTTCCACGGAACGTCGACATTGATCAATGACAAAGTAGAAACGCTGGCGGTCAAGAAGACCTTCAACAGCCATGCCATGAACATTCCGTGCAGTTCTACAAAATCCATGGTAGGGCATCCGCAAGGGGCATCTGGGGCGCTGGGGGTGACCGTTTCAGCACTCTCTCTAAAAAACGGGTTCATGACTCCCACCATCAATATGGAAACCCCTGACCCAGAATGCGATATGGATTATATTGCTAATGTAGGAAGAGAAGGTAAGTTAAAGGTTGCGGTGAGTAATTGCATTTCGTTCGGTTCAAAAAACTCGGCGCTGGTCCTTAAAATATTTGAGTAAATCTATGAATGTTTTCCCGGCAGCGTTAAAATAAGTAATGATAGCGGAAGGAATAGCTTTTGTTCTTTCTGGTTGTGCCAAAAATACTAGTGGATGTACTCGTACTTCATATTGCGGCGCTGGGGAACAAAGCCGCTGTCGGTAATGAGCCGCCGGATTTCTTCCTCATCCATGCTATAGACCGTTCCTGCAGCAGCGACCACGTTTTCTTCCATCATGGTACTTCCCATATCATTGGCCCCGTAATATAGCGATACTTGGCCTATTTTTGGCCCTTGCGTCACCCATGAAGATTGCAGGTTATTGAAGTTGTCGAGGAATATCCGGCTAATGGCAAGGGTCTTGAGATATTCGAATCCTGTCACGGAGGTTTTAATATTGGTGTCGCCTTGTAATTGCGTATTTCCCGGCTGAAAACCCCAGGCAATGAAGGCCGTAAAGCCTTGAGTTTTATCTTGTAACTCTCTAAGTCGTGCAAGATGTTCGATGCGCTCTTCAAGAGTTTCCACATGACCAAACATCATGGTTGCTGTGGTGGGGATGCCCATGCCGTGGGCGTGTTCCATGACTTCCAACCATTCATCCGATGTCGATTTTTTTGGACTGATGATTTTGCGTACTCGTTCAACCAGAATCTCCGCTCCACCGCCTGGTATGGAGTCCAGTCCTGCCTTTTTAAGCCGTATTAGAGTTTCATCCAGCGAGATTTTGGATATTCGGCTGGTATGAATTATTTCGGAGGGGGACAAGGCATGGAGTTGAATACCAAAACGATTTTTAATTTTTTGAAATAAGTCTTCAAAATAATCGATCTTTAAATTTTGATGATGCCCGCCTTGCAATAAAATCTGATTACCACCCGCTTCTACAGTTTCTTCAATTTTTTGGGCTATGGTTTCAAAGGGCAAGACATACGAGTCGTTGTCCGACTCCTTACGATAAAATGCGCAGAAAGAGCAGTCTGTAACGCAGACATTGGTGTAATTGATATTACGGTCTACGATATAGGTGATGGTTTTATCCGTTCTTTTTTTCCGGGCCAATCTTGAAGCAACGTTTCCGAGTAGCAGGATATCTGTTGTGGAAAACAGGTCAAGTGCTTCCTTGGGATTGATTCTATAGCCAGCAAGGGCTTTTTCGAGGATGGTTTCAATCATGATTCCGTAAGGGCATTGCAACGGATTTCAAGGTGGTTCTGGTCTGGGTCGGTGAAATAAATAGATTCTCCTTCGCCGCGTACTACTGGGCCACAGTCGATGTTCACATTTTTATTTTTAAGTTCATCAATGATTTTAATAAATTCCTCAGGATCAGTTTCAAAAGCGAAATGCATATAACCTTTTTCACTAAGTTGCTCGAGAGATGATTTCATGTCCAGATTGGGAGTCTCAAACAGTGCAAGATAAGAGTTGCCTGTATCGAGCATAAGATGCCTTAACCCTTTGGAAAACCGGTGGGCGACGCTGAAACCGAGTACATCTGTGTAAAAACGCTCGGCGCGATCTAAATCTGTAACATTTAGAGCGATGTGGTGAATACCTTTGAGTTGCATATCTAAAAGTTAAAGGGTGCCGGGGCCCGAGGCCATCGATGAATTCAGGCCATCAATGCCCTTATCTACCATTTCTTCTTCGTCGGTCACGACAAAAATGTGGTAACCAAATTTGCTTTTGATGGGGCCGCAAGCTTCACCCACCGGAGCTGCCATAGCAGCTTTTTCCAACTCAGGGGCAGAGGTGTTATGTTCGAGAAACCCAAGATCACCGCCTTTATGACGGGTTCCGCAGGCACTGTATTTTTTTGCCATTTTAGCAAAAACTTTAAACAGCATCTCACGGTCTTTATACTCATCCTCTTTTAGGTGATCAAGAAGCACTTTGGCAAGGTCTTCGGTGCTCAAAACTATATGGCTGACTCTAATAGATCGTATTGACATATTGGTTTTCCCGTCCTGCAGGGTTATTGGTAAATGGGTTGATCATGCATGCGAGCATTATACTCGTTACCTGTATTGGTGGCAACCACCCGCTAGGCCAAGCGTTACGCTGTGTCAACTGCAATAACTATTTCTAGCTGCCAAAGCCTGCCGAGATTCAAAGAGTCTCTGCTATTTGCCTCCCCGGCCAAGGGAATAGTTTTCAATGGCATCCATGAGGGATGAAACGGTGTATTGTTCTGGCATGATTTTCACATTTAATCCTGCCTCTCTGGCGGTTTTCGCAGTGATGGGACCTATGCAGGCAATCGTAACTTTTTTAATCTCGGGGAGGAGTTTTTTACCGATGAGCGTCAAAAAATTCGTGACGGTGGAAGAGGAGGTAAAGGTGATGACGTCGATACTTCCTTCTTTAAGCCTCTTTTCTAAAGTATCTACCGGTTGGGATGGTAGGACTGTCTGATATGCCGGAGCAACATCCACTATTGCTCCCATTTTGCGTAGTTGTTCAGGCAGGATTTCACGGGCAACGGTAGCGCGGGGTATAAGAAACCGTTGGCCTTTTATGTTTTCCATGCTTGCGATCAGAGATTCAGCGACAAAATTTTCGGGCACAACGTCGACACGAATACCTAGGTCTCGAACTGCTTCGGCGGTTTTAGGTCCGATAGTAAAGATTCGAACTCCTTTTAATTCACGAATGTCTTGTTCCACAGCCTTGATTCGTTCGGCAAAAAATCGCACCCCATTTACACTGGTGAATATCAGGCCATCATACTTGGAAAGAGTTTTAAGCGCATTATCCAGGGGGGTCCAGTCATCCGGGGCTATCGTTTCAATCACTGGGAAAAAGAAAGGCTCTGCGCCCAGTTCGTGCAGGCGATCAATCATGGAGTTGGCCTGATCACCTTTTCGAGTAACGACAATAGTTTTACCGAACAGAGGGAGTTTTTCATACCATTCAATGGTGGATTTCAGGTTTACGACTTCTCCGATGATGGTTAATGCCGGGGGTAAAATTTTATCCTTAGCGGAAATTTCCACTATGGTGCCTAGTGTACCGATCCAGGTTTTCTGCCGTGCTGTGGTGCCCCATTGGACTATGGCAATGGGAGTATCCGGATTTTTACCGAAGTGAATGAGTTTTTCGACAATTTGGGGCAGCTTGCGAGCACCCATGAGGAAAACCAGTGTTCCGGAACGAGAGGCTATTTTTTCCCAGTCGATATGAATATCCCCCTGATTTTTCTCGTTACTTCCAGTAATGATAGAAAGGGTGGAAGACAGATGGCGGTGTGTGAGAGGGATGCCGACATAGGCGGCAACTCCAGTTACTGAGGTTACCCCGGGAACAATGATGAACGGGATTCCTGCCGCCTGAATAGCTTGAATCTCTTCCCCTCCACGTCCAAAAATAAAAGGATCACCTCCTTTTAAACGGACTACAATTTTATCTTCATGGGCTTTGCTAATTAGCAGGCGATTGATCCGTTCCTGTTCCATGGAAGCAATACCTCCTTTTTTGCCCACATAGATCATCTCTGCTGATTTTTTAGTGAAGCGGATCATTTCAGGATTAACCAGATGGTCGTATAGAACGACATCGGCTTTTTGCAACCAATGTTTGCCGTTCAAAGTTAGAAGGCCGACATCGCCTGGCCCAGCGCCAATTAAAACGACTTTTCCTTTATTGATGTTGGTCATAACTTGAAGGAAGATAGTTTGTTGTTATTCATTAATAAGTAGTCTTAATAAGACTTCAGAGTCACTTTAATCGTATTGCCTCTGCGACCTAATGGGTCAGGCGGCCGACAGGGTATGAACATGGTTGGCAATATCTGCAAAATCTTTTAGCGAGAGGGTTTCTCCTCGCCGGTTGAGGTCAACTCCTGCTAAATGCGCCTGTCCATTGTCCTCCTCAAATAAATGTTCCCAGTCTTTTAAATTATTTTTTAGTATTTTCCTTTTGTGAAAAAATGCTGAATTCACCACTTTAAAAAACAATTTTGGGTCTTCCACCTGCACTCTGGGTTGGAGGAGCGGGGTCAGACTTATGAGTGATGAATCAACTTTTGGACTGGGCGAAAAGGCGGTATTGGGAATTTCGAGCAATCGTTCAACCTCGCAGTAATATTGCACATAGACCGAGAGCGAGCCATATGCTCGGGATCCTGGTCTTGCTGTTAATCGGTCCACCACTTCTTTTTGTAGCATCAATGTCATGGACCGGATACAGCTACGGAAATGTATCAATTTTTTCATGATGTGAGTGGCCGCGTAGTAGGGAAGGTTGGAAACGATATTAAGTCCTTTTCCCAGAGAACCGTAGTCAAATTTTGCGGCATCGCCCTCAATCAGTTTAAAAGATGTGACTGTGCTAAAACGATTCTGAAGTTCACGAGAAAGCTTGGGGTCGATCTCAATGGTGGTCAGCGAGTCTGCCTGCTTGATTAACAGCTGGGTGAGAATGCCTTTCCCGGGTCCTATTTCGACCACAGGTTCGCCAGGTTGGATATGAGACAATTGGATTATGCTCTGAGCGATATTGGAATCGATCAGAAAATTTTGCCCAAGTGGCCTTTTCTTCATTGCATAGATAGGGTAGATTGAGACAATTGGGCCGCTGTTCGTATAGCTATTTTTAGATTT
>DUAA01000063.1 GCA_012961055.1 Nitrospinaceae bacterium | reverse complement strand
AGCTCACCTCTCTATTTGCCAAACCTTTCAGGAGAGGCTTGACATGAAACCCATTTTTATCAGATTTGGCATTTAGAATTTCTACTTTCTTAGCAACAAGCGCTTTCATACGGGCAGAAGAAATATCAGGCCCGGTTATATATATAACCTTCTGGGATCGACTATTTTTAAAAACATTTGCCGTAAGCGGAATCCTGTTTCTTCGATCCAAAATAATACGGGTAGGGTGTTTAACCGAGTCCTTTTTAAGTCTGCAAGTCAAACGTGGGTTGTCTTTTAAAACTGTTTCCGTTCCCACCATGATGGCATCAACATGGTTCCTGATCTTGTGAACATGGTTTCGTGCCCGCTCACCAGAAATCCAACGCGAATCCCCAGAACGAGTCGCAATTTTCCCATCCAGAGACATGGCTGTTTTCAAAATCACAAATGGCATACCCGTTGTAATGACCTTCAAAAAGGATTCATTTAAATTCATGCATTCTTTCTTTAGAACACCAGACACAACGATAATCCCTTGGGCTTTAAGAGCACGCAAACCTTTGCCTCTGACCAAGGGATTGGGGTCTTTCATTCCAACAAAAACTCTTTTAATACCTGCCTGAATAATCGCATCGGTACAAGGAGGCGTCCGACCAAAATGGCAACACGGCTCCAGGTTGATATAAAGGTCTGCTGATCGGGCTTTATCACCTGCTCGCCTTAGAGCTACTACTTCAGCATGAGGATGACCGGCCCGCGAATGATACCCTTCTCCAACAATTTTTTCCCGCTTGACCACAACAGCCCCCACCATAGGATTTGGGCTAGTTCTGCCATGCGCTCTTTGGGCAAGTTCAAGTGCCCTTCGCATAAAATGGATTTGTTTATCTTCTATCAAAGGATGGCTTTGGTTCTGTTAATATAAAATTCTTTACGTTTTTGTCCTAATTTTTTAAGGAATACTGACTTCAAAGATCATCCATATCGTCCCGATCAACCTCAGTAAATTGAGGGGCTTCGACACAACGCAGTCCTACAGCCAAATGCCGCTCGGAGGGATCAAAGGAGTTCCTGAAGACACATTTAGCATGAACCAGATAATTCATCCATGACCCACCCCGAACAATCCTCTGAGTGGAATGCATAGAGGCATTTTTCTGTATGCACCATTCCCAGACATTGCCTGCCATATCAAAGCACCCATAGGGAGACATACCTTGGTCCAATTCTAGAACCGA
>DUAA01000062.1:4344-7007 GCA_012961055.1 Nitrospinaceae bacterium | reverse complement strand
TTTCAGATGAGAGATTGATTGGTTTTATGGTTAAGAACCCCATTCTAATTGAACGCCCAATAGTCTTAGCCAATGGCAAAGCAGTTTTAGGTCGTCCTCCATCTCAAGTACTGGCAATCATCGACTAAAAAACCCTCAATTTTTGGTGCAATTACTTGAGTAAGACAATCTTCTTAAGGAAACCTTGTACCTAAGGCAGTATTAGTGACCCCTTAAAGATGGGGATAGTAAATATTAGTCCCTGAAAAACCCTATTTTTCAGAAGGGTCATATCTATGGCGATTTTACAGCACTTAAATAATCCTCACGTCCTTCGTTGTACAGACTATAACAACTTTTTTGGGGAGGACAAATACATCGTTCGTGGTTTATTTAAACCTTCATTGCCTGCCGGACTTGACCAACAAGAATTTATTTAAGGGCTTGATCTTCATTTTCTCCAAGCAGTCTCTGCTCTTCAAGAAAACTATCTGAGGGTGATTCCGTCAAGCACATACGCCTGAAGTCTTTAGTCAAAAGATTTGGTTAAAACTGATCAAGATAGGCCTTGGCAGAATCAGCAAACATATCTGTTCGTTTGTATGCTTGCATTTTTGGAGGTAGAGCTGAAAGTGCTTTAGATAATCGATCAGCAACTCCTTCAAAATTCACAATAGATTTTAACTGACGTAAATGGATACGGATTGTGAACAGTATAGCGCCTGTTTCTTTCAGCTTTCGGAGAGTTTGACGTTCAACCCTTAGCCACAAGCGCTCTCCTGCATTATCCGAAGTAATATTTTTATTTAATTTTTTTAAATTTTTCTCTTCGCCATCTTGACGCAAAGATGGATTGTCATACAAAGACCAGTTACGCCGAGCATATATTTCACGATGGGGCATTTGATCAAAAAACTTATCTACCGTGACTTGAAGTTGCTCTTTATAAAAAGGGACAGGGGCATGAATAATATCCATTGATAGCCCATATTTTCTCTTCAAACTCCAACGGGATGGAAATGCAACACTTCCTGCTGCCAACCACCATCCCGATGCTTTCTGGGATTTTTTAGGATCTGGTGGTAGCATTAGGATAAGGTCCTCCTGAACTAACCTAGCTGCCAAGTCCAGCGGATGTATCTTGTTTGTCTTTAAATTGGTAGACCACTCTTCCCCATTAAATTCTGGATGAGGTTTAAGTTTTATTGTGTCGGTTTCGCATGAATATAAATCAGGCCTAAAAGAAGGCAAAAATTTTAACATTAAATCTAGAGCTTCTTTTGATGCCATAAGGGCTAAAGGGTCGGCCATAAAGACATCTTCATGGTGACTAGCAAGAAGTTTTCTTTTTTCTGCCATTTGAAATGCCCGTTCTTTTTGATCAAAAATTTCAAACCATTCTACTTCGGGTATTTTGAGCAACCCCATTGACAAGCGGAATGGAGGTTCTTCAAACGGAAAATGAGTGAGTTTCTGAAAATCTACTTCCCTTTTATTTTTCTGATTTTCTAACATGTCACAGCCAAAAAATATTTCAATTAGACATTTATGGACAAGGCCATTTCATGAGACCTTAAGAAAATAAGAAGTTGTGATGAAGATGGCACTAATAAATTTAATAAAACTTTAAAAACAAAATGCTGGAAGTAATTGATAAAGGTTGGGAAACTTGCATTGGAAAATGTTCTTGATATGTTTATCCCGCATATTTATTTTTCATCAGTGATTCCCATTCCTTCATTCACTAAGTTCCGCAGAACGTCTGATAGAGAGTGTCTGTAGCCGGTGCCGGCGCAGCATAGGCTTCGTTTCCCGTAACCTCGTCGAAGGGATGGCTCAAAACGGCCAGCAGCTCCGAGAAGGGCTTCATGTCTTGCTGATCGACTGCCGCAGCGAGGGCTTCTTCGACCTTATGATTCCGCGGGATATAAATTGGGTTGACCCGGTCCATTGCCTGCGCGCATATCTCCGCTGCAGTTCCATCCAGCTCTAGGCGTTCCCGCCAACGCCGTGCCCAGATGTCGTAGGCACCAGGCTCTTCGAACAGTTGTCGTACCGCGTCACTATCACCGCGTAAGGCTTGTGCGAGACGGCGGAAGACAAGGGTGAAATCCGCATGTCCGTCTTTCATTACCAATAGCAGGTCCTTGACCAATTCCAGATCGAGAGAATCCTCTGTCGACAAACCAATCTTGGACCGCATTCCATTCAGCCAGTAAGTCTCATAGATAGGCTGAATACGCTGAATCATATCCGTCAGCAATCCGACAGACCGATCTTTGTCGGGATCGACAAGCGGAATTAACGTTTCCGCAAAACGGGCCAGGTTCCAGGACAGAATCACCGGCTGATTAGCAAAGGCATACCGGCCCTGGGTGTCGATCGAGCTGAACACCGTGTCCGGTGCATAAGTATCCATAAAAGCGCAGGGCCCGTAATCGATGGTCTCACCCGAGATCGTCATGTTGTCGGTGTTCATCACTCCATGGATGAAACCGATATTCATCCAGCGCGCCACTAAGGAGGCCTGGGTATCTATGACGGCCGCGAAGAATGCCAGATATGGGTTTTCTGCATCGACTGTGTCGGGGTAGTGCCGCGCAATGACATAATCAGCGAGTTCACGGACTTTATCGGCGTCATCACGTGCAGCGAAAAACTGGAAGGTCCCGACGCGGATGTGG
>DUAA01000062.1:3773-4269 GCA_012961055.1 Nitrospinaceae bacterium | reverse complement strand
GGCCGCCAAGGCGCGTGTCGTCGGGATGCCGAGCGTATACATGCCTTCCCCGATCAAGTATTCGCGTAACACCGGGCCAAGAGCTGCCTTACCATCTCCGCCTCGAGAGAACGGGGTGCGCCCCGATCCTTTCAGCTGGATATCGCGGCGTCGTTGTCGGGTATCGATTATCTCACCAAGAAGAAGCGCACGTCCATCCCCCAACTGCGGGTTGAACCCGCCAAACTGGTGTCCGGCATAAACCTGGGCTAGCGGTTCAGAGCCCTCGGGTGCCACATTACCAGAGAAAATCGCCAAACCTGCTTCCGAATCAAGCGCAACCGGATCAAGACCAAGCTCCTCGGCCAGTGCATGATTGAACTGCAATAGTTTCGGGGCAGTCGCAGTAGCCGCCTGGCAAGAAACGAAAAAGCCTTCAAGACTGCGAGCGAAGCTATTATCGAAGTTGAAGTACGGGCGGGTATGATCATGTGCGTCCATCATCTCGGTCGGGCTT
>DUAA01000062.1:0-3714 GCA_012961055.1 Nitrospinaceae bacterium | reverse complement strand
CACCATGGTCTCATACTAATACGAAAATAAAAAACATTTGCTTGTCCTAGATGGCAGCAAATAAAGTCGATTTCTATATGGATAGCGACCTGGTTTATTGGGGATAATTTCCTGAACGGCCGGAAGACAAAATCGGATTGGGAGTTTCCCTGGCTCGTTTTCAGCAATTGATCTAATATACAATTTTCCCCATATTCAATGCAATTTCTCTTAGCATTTTTGGCTTATCGGTCACGATTCCATCGACTCCCAAGTTGATTAAACATCTAATCTTTTTCTCTTCATTAAAAGTCCAACTAATAATTTTAATATAGTTAGAAGTGCTTAATTTGTAGTTGTCTCTAATTTTAAAGTCTAGAGTTAAAATAAATTTATAGATCAACCATGGGTCGAGCAATGAGGGATCAGGATAACTACTATGGTGGGGAAAACCTATGCTGGCGAACTTGTTTTTAAAGTCCATAGCTGTAGGAACGGTTGTGAAACTGTGGTAATTAATGACCCCCCGTGGTGGAATTTCCTGATCATAAGAATATAGAAACTCATCAAATTGTTTCCTTATTATTCTTAAGATTTCTTTATGCGGTGTCAATATGATGAATTGAAAGTTTAGGTTTAGTTTGATTTTTTCTATAGACCTTCTGATTTCTTCAAGAATGACGAGGGCTAAAAGATCTTCATCAGCTGGGACCCTTAAATTTAAAAATACTAACTTGAGTTTATCTTGTTGCTCTGCCCACCCCATTAAATCTTGGAAAGTTGGGATTTCAAAATTAGCTGAAGCGTGAGTAATTTTGTCTACATATCCAAAGTGGTCTTTAAGCTCCTTGAAAGTGAGTTCGCTAACTTTTTTTCTCCATCTGGGCTCATCTAAAGAAGGACTGAAAGGCTTAAATTTTCCTAAATGCTCTCCCTTTTTCTGCCTGAGCATTGCCGATTGCGTGTTCGGATTCCAATCATGCCAAAGTATAACTTTTCTATCCTTTGTTACGGACAGATCAACAGTCAGTGAATTAGCTCCATCAATATTCAGGGCTTCCTGAAATGCCGGAAGTGTGTTTTCTGGGTATTTTTTCGTCGAGCCTCTTCTTGCAATTATAAAAAATTCATCTTGAGAAAAAATAGAACCCATTCTTGTGGGACATTTCGCAATTCCATAGTCACTGGTTCCATTTAAAAATAGCAGGGCTAAAAATGAGGAAACGAACCACCTAACTGTTCTCACCTTCATAATTGCCATATATAATTAACCTTCTAGTATTCAGGATACTTATGAAATCACACGAAATTGTAAATGCCCAGAACTAAATGAGCTAAAGCAGCCCCAAGAGGAACCAAACCCCTATTTCCGGGAGAATGATCTGGCAAAAAATAGAATTCGAGGAAGGAGGGGGAAATAATTCAGTGCTCTGCTTTCAATCGGCTAGAGAGTCTTGGGATATACCTTCACCAGCCCCCGTAAATGCATATAAAAACTCATAAATAGGAAGCGGCAGTTGAGTGGCTAAACTGGGCAAAAACCTCATCCAGAAATTCGCAGCCATCCAAAAAACAAGGAGCACCAGCATGAGTTCTATAAACATTTCCAGGAACTTTTCCATAGCCCATTATAACATCTTTATTACAAAGGCTAAGGTACTTGGTAAGTTGAGCCTTGCAATATTCCAAAGGCAGCACCACAACTTTCCAATTACGAGAGGGCATTATTGATGGAAAAGGTTTTGATGAATGAAGACAGGCGTTCTCCTAATGTTAGCGAGAAACCAATTAATGTGCAGGTTCTAGAGCCGTTTATTAAGGCCGGGAATCTCATCACTTCAGACATCTTGCCGCTTGTGAGCCAATTGACAACGGTGTATCTCCTGAGGTAGTTGAAGAATCCCTGGGTCACTCTGATATTAAGTCGATATTGGTTTATTCCCCAGACTCAAGGGCTAAAAACTTCAGGAAGCGGTCAGAGGCTTTGACAAAAGTAGAGGATGGACCATTTTAAGTACAAGGCACACTATGGCAAATCGCTCCGTGGGTTTCGAAATGTTCCTGTCTCTCCGCGTATAGAGGCTTTAATCGTCCCGAGCAGGCTTGCTCACTAAAAGGGGTTCAATACCTACAGGTTTTCCCGTAATTCGCAACACATCTTTATCAACCTTGTTAAGCTCATTATAAGCTTGATTATAATGATTGACCGTTGTATTCATGGAGTTTCCGAGTTTCTCCATAAATGTGTCGTAGTTCGCCAAGTGTTTTCCTAGTTGCTCTACTCTGATCATAATTTCTTTTGCAGAGGCCTCTATTTTTAGAGCCTTGAAGCCCTGCATCACTGTCTGCAGGTAGGCCATAAAGGATGTAGGTGAAACAATTATCACCTTTTTTTCAAAAGCAAATTCAATTAGGTCACGGGACGATGCATTTATTGATCCTATCGAATTGGCCAGCAAATCGTAAAATATTGCCTCAGACGGAATAAACATAAATGCGAAACCGAGAGTATTTTCTTTAGGACGGATGTATTTTGATGTTTCCACTATCCGACTCTTAACATCACGAATGAAGGCCTGTTCCAAACGGTCTCGCTCAGACCTAACTTTTTCCTCAACCAACCTATTGTAATTTTCCAGGGGAAACTTGGAGTCTACAGGAAGTATAGTTCGCTCATCACCTAATCCAAAAAAAATAACAGCATCGACTATATCACCGTTCTCGAATTTGTATTGCATGGAATAATGTTCTGGTGGCAGAGTATTATTTAAAACTGTCTCCAAAAAAAACTCCCCAAGAACTCCTCGCTGCTTTGGATTTAAAAGAACATTTTGAATTGTCTTAAGCTGATTGGTTACATCTATAACATGCTTGTTTGTTTCATTAACCTTGGTAATCTGATGCGTAATATCCCTGATTAGTTTATTAGATTCGCTAATCTGGGTTCGCATTGTTTCATTCGACTCACCCAGTTTCTTATCCAGCGTCTCCACAACCTTGCCAAGCTGTTCCTGAAGCAGAAGAATACCTTGATCACCTCCCTTAAAACTTTCTTTCCTTAAAATCAACCACACAATGACAGCGCCTATAATTAGTCCGATTAAAACTTCAACCATAAAATCGCCTCACTTTTTTGAATACATAAATCAGGGCAATGAACCTTTTATCAAAGCCTTCACCTCACCTGCCCTAGTTAGTTGTACCACTTTTTAATTTAGAATTTCAACTTTCACGGCCTGTATAGTCTCTGGTGTTAGTGGTCTATATCCCACGAACTATGCGGCCTTTTGGTATTGTAATGAACCTGCCACATCTCAATCCTGATTTTCTCTTCTTTTAAAGAATAGAATATCTCTCCATTTAGTAATTCACCTCTAAGTTTCCCATTGAACGACCCGTTATAACCTCTCTCCCACGGCTGATGTCATCGGAGATGGAGAGAGTATTGGCGATATGCTGATTGAGGCTGGAGTGGCTGTAAAATATAATGGTAAGAAGAAAACCCATAAATGGTGCGAGGATGAGAATGAGCTTTATGGTCAGAATAATCTTGGGCATAATTATTGCTGCCCTGACTCTATATTCTATGTGGGAGTAGTGATCGCTATTTGAGTTTAGGTGAAAGAAGGACTGCTGAGAATTTATCTTGCCTCCAGAGGCTCAGAATCGCAGAGTTTACAGTTAAGATAGGTTCCCAGCCTTTCCTTACGGCCCTTTTCATGATTCACCCAATAA
>DUAA01000061.1 GCA_012961055.1 Nitrospinaceae bacterium | reverse complement strand
GAGCAATTTTTCACTCTGCTCAATCCTATTTCAGCATTAGATTCCACGGACAAAGGGTTGGGTTACGACTATCTGGGAGGAGACTTTAAAATCACAAAAGGCGTGGTTCATACCCGTAATTTGGAAATGAAAGGACCGCAGATCATGTTGAATGTTGAGGGTCAAGCCGATCTGGTTTTAGACACCGTCAATGCCCAGGTCAAAGCCATGCCACTGCAAATGCTGGACAAAACCTTGAAAGCGATTCCTTTATTGGGACAACTATTAACCGGAGGGAAAAAAGGCGGGCTCATCGAAACTTACTTCAGGGTAGACGGTAAACTCAGTAAACCCAATTTCACAATGCAACCCCACAAATCACTGTTGGAAAAACCCGGCAGTATCTTAAAAGAACTGTTAAAACTAAAGCAAAACTGACCGATGGGAAAAAAATAATAAGCAACGCCGAAAAACTATACCTCCACAACATGTGACCAAGAAAAGGGGGATTACCCATTCTGGGCACGAGATTATGTGGAATATTATGCCTTCGAATTATCTAGGCTCGGTGAATGAAAGCTAATGATTAATCCAGGATCGCCACATCGCTTTTAGCGACTCGTGATGACGTTCTTGGAAGTTTTATTTAACTTGTTAAACAGATTTAACAGTCAGTTTGGGGTGCAACTGCTGGCGCAGTTGTGTTTGGATGTATTGCAGGGTTCCGCTGGTGGAGGTGGGGCAACTGCCGCAAGCGCCCTGATAATGGATGCTGACTTCGTCACCATCTATGCTTTTGAGTTCCACACCGCCACCGTCCTGGGCGAGGTTGGTACGGATCGAACGGTTGAGCACCATTTCGATTCCTTGCATTTTTTTCTCATTATTGAGGTTGGAGAAGTTGACCACATCCACATCGCTCAACACCACTTTTCCTTCCGCCTGATAGACGGTCACGGTGTCATCAATGGATTTCCAAACTCTATCTTTTAGTGGAACCCAGCTTGTCTTGTCGTCTTTCGTCACGGTGACAAAGTTATCCATGACAAACACGGTTGTGACGCCGGGTTTGTCGAGCAGGGCGGCAGCCATTTTATCTCCTTCCGCCTCTTCTTTGCTGGTGAAGGAAATGTTACCGTTATCGAGAATCACGCCATTGATAACAAACTGCAAGGCATTGGGATTCGGAGTTTCTTTCGTGCGCACGACCTTCAAGGCTTTTGTAAGATTGGGACGCGCCTTCGGCTTGGGTTTCTTAGCCGGTGTTTTCTTCTCATTCATTTTTTCCTGGATAGCCAGAACTTCACTAATCTTCACAACAAAAGAACTCCAGTATTTAAAAGATAATCATCATATTAAACGATTCGATGGCGGGAACCAATCAATATCTGGATCATTCGGCACGGGATGGAATTTCTGATGCCTGGATCGTTATCACCCGCCGTCCTCTAAGGGACTCCATCGCCTCGTAGGCAACAAAAACAGCCAGTCCAATGAGCACCGCAGACGCTGTTCCCAGAAATATATTAGGTTCCGGTGCGGTAAAAAATCGATAAGACTGCCACCCTAATGCCGCAATGGTCGTCACAACCATGAACAAAGCCGGGTAAAGCACATATTGTGTAGGACGCTTGACAGCCATCAACCAGGTTGCCACGACAAACAGAGCCACCGCTGCTATCAGCTGGTTGGTCGCGCCAAAAATTGGCCAGATTTTCTGCCAGCCATCGGTCGATCCTATCAGATAGGCAGCAAACACCACAGCCACAGTCACCGCATATTTATTTCGAAAAACGGGTATCTGATTGCCCAAAGCTTCCTGAACCAGGAAACGTGTGATGCGCACCGCTGTATCGAGAGTGGTCAGCACAAAAGTATTCAAAGCCAGCACAGCGATCATGGACGCTATAGTAAAACTCAAAACCGGCAACATCTGGTGCACCACATTACCGTATCCATTGCCAAACGCCAGAATCCATCCACCTGATTCCAAAGTTTCGCGGAATCCCAGCCGGGCCATATCGATTCCTCCGCCATCGGGAGCGACCCAATAAAGTCCCCCACCAACCATAAGAACGGTGACGACTGCGACCACCCCTTCGGTAAGCATGCCGCCATAGGCAATGGCTTTGCCCTGAGTTTCATTGGTCAACTGTTTGGAAGTGGTACCGCCTGCAACCAGAGAATGGAAACCGGACACCGCGCCACAGGCCACCAACACAAACAACATCGGCCAGACCGGACCCTGCACATCCGACATTCCCCCTCGCCAAATGGGGGTATTCATTCCCGGTGCGACCCACATCAAGGCAATGATACCCAGTGACATGGAACCAAATAAAATAAATGTAGAGAGATAATCGCGCGGTTGCAAAAGCTTTTGCACCGGCAAAATGGAGGCTATTCCGGCATAGAGCATCAACACCACAAACCAGAACAACAGCGGAGAAAGCCCCATCACGCCCTCTTTCGGCAAAGGCAGGGGCATTTTAAATCCGATATAAATATTAAGCATGACCACCAGCACCGCAACGGTGGAAGCGATCTTGAGGCTGAAGTTCTTTTTGTAAATGCACCAACCGAGAAGCATCGAAACGGGAATGATCGCAAATGTGGGAAACACCATCTCAGGTTGGGCGATGAGAGTTTTAGCGGCCACCACACCGAACACAGCAATCACTAACAACATGGCTAGAACAAGGAAAATGGCGAACACAGCTTTAGCCCGAAAACCCATAGTAGATTCTGCGATGTCAGCAATTGAGCTACCGCGATTACGCACGGAAACCATCAGGGTCAGATAATCATGAACCGCGCCGATGAACACACTGCCCAACATGATCCAGACTAAAGTTATCGCCCAGCCAAAATGATGCATGGCAATAATGGGGCCGATAACCGGACCCGCACCGGCAATCGATGCAAAATTATGACCGAATAAAACCAGTGGTTTGCTCGGTACATAGTCCACGCCATCATTTTGTTTTATAGCGGGAGTCTCTCGATCCGCCTCAGGCCGTATCAATTCCCGATCCAGCCGCGAGGCATAAAAACGGTAACCCACGAAATAAAAAAACAGGCAGGCAAAAACCAAGATGGCAATGGTCAACATAGCCCAATTCTCTGCGCTTGCATAATATCGACTCGGAAAACGTTAAGAAAAGTACTCCTTGGGATCCTCAAGTTTATACCTCTGGGCATTAAATCCCACAAGTGGGTTTTATTCCCCATGGCTTGCCACGTATTTCAAATAAAGATTATTGTCGGATACCCCGTCCGCTTGTGGCGGAGTCGCTCATTTATTTAGTTCTGTATTATATCAAAGTTGACTTGGTGAGGGCCAGTAAGCAACAACTTTTACTGGCAAGAAAAAGGACCAGGCGGCTTAATGGTATATTGCCAGGTTGCATCCTCCTCAGAGGGGGTCAGGATTTAAAACAGGGAATCTAGCTGGATGGTTTGTTCTCGATCCGGCCCGGTTGAAATCATCATAAACGGGGTTTCAAGAAGCTCGGTCAAACTGTCAATATATCGTCTGGCGTTGTCGGGCATCCGATCAAGTTCTTGTATCCCGACAGTGTTTTCTGACCATCCTTCATACTCCGTATAGACAGGTTCGCAATTTTGAATAATTTTCGAGTCGGCAGGCATGTCGGAAAATATTTTTCCTTTATACTTGTACCCGGTACAAACCTGGATCGTTTTGAATCCATCCAACACATCAATTTTGGTGAGAATCAACGCGTCAATACCATTGAGGTGAACGCCATATCTGGCAACCACTGCATCAAACCATCCACACCTCCGGGCCCTACCGGTAGTAGCTCCAAACTCACGTCCGACCTTGCCCAAATGTTGGCCATGCTCATCTGACAACTCGGTCGGGAATGGGCCTTCTCCAACTCGCGTGGTATAAGCCTTGATCACACCCAACACCTTATCTATTTTTTTTGGCGAAATACCTAATCCGGTGCAGGCTCCCCCCGAGGTAGAGTTGGAGGAGGTCACGAATGGATAAGTACCATGATCAACGTCCAACATCGTTCCCTGCGCCCCTTCACACAATATATTTTTATTTTGAGCAATCTGGTGGCGCAATAGAACGTGGGTATCGGCAATATATTTCAATATCGTATCGCGATAACTCAACAATTCATCAAACAGGCTGCTGAATTCCGGCAATTCGATATTGTACAGATTCTTTAAAGTCTTTTGTTTTTCCTGATAATTAGCCAGCAACCGATCTTTCAAGTAGGCTTCATCCCTGAGATCACAGGTACGGATTCCAGCCCGGGCAATTTTATCGGCATAGGAAGGACCGATTCCCCTTCCTGTAGTTCCAATTTTTTGAAACCCCCCTCTGGTCTCGCGACCTTTATCACTGGTGCCGTGATAAGGCATAATAATATTTGCCCGGTCACTAATAACCAGTCTTCCCTCCAAAACAATTCCAGTTTCCTCTAACTGGCGCATTTCATCCACCAAAGCCTGAGGATCCAACACCACACCATTACCTATCACGCACAACTTATTTTCATGGAAAATTCCAGACGGAATAAGATGCAGGACAAATTGTTTTTCATTGAAGCAAATGGTGTGCCCTGCATTATGCCCTCCCTGATACCGGGCCACTACATCAACATTCTCGGCGAGAAGATCAATGATCTTGCCCTTGCCCTCATCGCCCCACTGCATCCCTACTACAACCACAACCGGCATAAATTTCTCCAGATAAACAAATAAAATTAGCCCAGCGCGCATTATCCTTACCCCTCCTCCCCTTGTCAACTGTTAGGCGTATGGACAATGAGTAAAAACTCTTTAAGCCGATATATCTCTTAGCTAGCTTGAGTTAACTATTGCACACTGGCTCCACGACTAGCCCATTTCTATGAGAGGAGATAACCTGAGCTGTTCTGTTTAGGCCTAAAGAACTTTTTGACCACCATACAAAGCCTTTGCTCATGGGTCCCACGCCTAGCAGCTAGAGGGTGAATTTTTTTAGGAAGGACTTTATTGTTTCTAAGGGGACCATGGGGCCAATATCGATGCCAGGACAAAACCCTCCAACCAACCGCCACATGGGTTTAGAATCCATATTCTCTCTCCAGAACGGATAGGACGAACATTGTTTGGGTTTGGCGGGGTGAATACCGCATCCCTTATCGGTCAAAAAGGTACAGGGTTCGCCTTCTTCCCCGACTTCGAGAACCCAGTTATCGCCATCACGGGTGAGAAATTCTTTTTTAAAAACGGCCGGAGAGGTATTCAAAAAATCAGCGGCTTTTCGAATATCGGCACAGTCAAAATGCACAATACCCGGTCTAATGCAGCACTTGAAACAATCCGTCTGGCATTCAAAACGGATCGGTTCCTTTTCCCACCATTTAGTCATTTGGAGCACCTTCACCCACTAGGCGTGGAGCTATCGCTTACTGGCAAACAAAGAGTTGTTTTCAGTTCAAAGAGCTGTTGCGCAATTACCACCGACGGCTCTCACCGAGGTTAAAAGATTACTAAGTCATCACGGTGAATCACTTCTTCGTAAAAAGAATCCTCCATCATTTTTCGTGCAGCTGAAGTTTTCAGACCTTTGATACGTCCGAGATCACGGGAGTTATAGTTGACCAGACCCCGGCCAATTTCTTTACCTGATTCATCCAAAAGAGTCAGGGCGTTACCAAATTCAAAATTGCCTTTAACCTTTATCACTCCAACGGGGAGGAGACTTTTTCCTCTTTCAATCAAGGCTTTTCGGGCTCCCTCATCGACTGTCAGTGTTCCGGCAGATTTAAGGGTATGGGCGATCCAATGTTTGCGGTCGCGGATCTTGTCTTTTCCTGCCCAGAACAATGTACCCACTTCTTTACCGGCAAAGATACTTTCTATCACCTTTTCATCCAATCCATTTACTACTAGCGTAGGAATACCAAAACTCATGGTCTTTTTTGCCGCAAGAATTTTTGTGACCATCCCCCCCACAGTCAAACGATTATTGCTTTTACCAGCGATTCGCTCGATATCTTCATTTACCTTGGACACAAGTGAAACCAATTGAGCTTTTTCAACGCCGGACTTACTTTTCAAGGAAGGGTCTCGGTCATACAAACCATTTACATCAGACAGAATAATCAATAACTGAGCGTCCACCAAACAGGCCACAGTTGCAGAAAGAGAATCATTATCCCCAATCTTTATTTCCTCAACAGTTACCGAATCGTTTTCATTGATGATTGGGACAACCCCCTTCTCCAGCAATGCCTCGATGGTGTGCTTAGCATTTAAGTAGCGTTTACGATTCCCCAAGTCATCATGGCTCAAAAGGATCTGAGCAACCATCAAGTTTTTTTTCTCAAAAGCCTTTTCGTAGGTATGCATGAGGAAACTCTGCCCGATGGAAGCACAAGCCTGCTTTTCAGGTACCGTTAAATTTGCCCGGCCAAATTCAAGGCGCTCCCGCCCCGCCATGATCGCACCGGAGGAGACCAACACAACCTCATATCCCTTATCACGGATAACCTTTATTTTGCGTGCATAATGGCGAATCCAGTCCTTACTCAATCCACACTCCAACTGCGAACGCCCTTTATCCCGATTGGAAATAACACTACTACCAATCTTGATCACCACACGTTTAATGTCTTTTAATATTTCTTTACGAACTGTCATGTTCTCTAGCCTGCATATTGCAGGAAAAATGTTTAATCCCTGGCCCTTTATCGGAAGGAAATCTGATCCAACCTCTATTAAAAGAGAATCGATCCGGTTGCTTGAATACCTGCAAAAATCTTCCGAAGAAAATGTAACCTAAAATACCAGTCAGGTCATCCCCTATTATTGAAATTTTTCAGTGTCTCAGTGACAAATCGATTAAGAGCCTTTAAATAGCCGCGTTCACCGATAATATACGTATCATTATGACCGGCACCCTCGATAAGGCAAAATGTTTTAACTTCTGCTGCCTGATCAAATAATTTACGTCCGAGATCATAGAGGACGATTTCATCACTTGTGCCGTGCAGGAACAGTTTTGGGAGTATCAGTT
>DUAA01000060.1 GCA_012961055.1 Nitrospinaceae bacterium | reverse complement strand
AGCAGACCCGGTTTGATATACCTACTGATTAATTCAGGAACTTTGTCATAAAATTCTTTGAACTGTTGCGAAACAAAAACGATAGTCAAATCGGCATTGTCCTTACCAAGTTGACGGATAACAGATTCAGCAGCTTCTTGTATAGCACTATCAATATCTGTTTGCCGAGACAGGGAAGAAACCCATTTCATAAAAACACTCCTTTTTTATAGATCTTCAAAATTAGATGCTAATTTTCTACTTTGGGTTCCCCCGCTAGAAACTGGATGGCTGATTCCGCGGATTGAGTACCACTCTGAATACAATCAGGAATACCGATCCCTCGATATGCACTTCCAGCCAGGAACAAACCACTTTCTAATTCTTGCAGGACAGTATCAATGCGTTGGGAATGGTTTACCTCGTATTGCACATTGGCTTTTCGGTTGTGAAACGCTTTAGAGAATACAGGCTCTTCATGGACTCCCATTATTTCTTTAAGATCCTGTCTCACTAGGGAAATCAAGGTTGCTTCATCTTTTTCGGCAATATCTTCCTTTAAAGCCCCTCCCAGAAAGCAACGAAGCATGACATACCCTTCCGGAGTCCGATGAGGAAACTTCGATGAGGTCCAAGTGCAGGCGAGAATACTGTGCCCCTCACTTCTGGGAACGACAAACCCAAACCCATCCAGCGAGTGAGAAAAACCCTCCTCTTTATATGCCAGGGTAACGGTAGCAGTGGAAACATATTTTATTTGCTTTAAGATTTCAGCCGCTTTTGGAGAAACCGATTGCAGAAACCGGGCCGTAATAGAACCAGGGGTAGCCAATATAAGGGCCTGGGCTTGGTGTTCTCCGCCACCTTCTATATTTACGCTCCAGCCTCCTTCTTTCTGGGAAATTGATTCCACTCGAGTTCCAGACAGAAATTGAATATCAGGAGATTTTTTAATTACCATTTCGACCATTTCCCCTAACCCATCTTTCAGGGTCATGAACAAGGAAAAGTTGCTTGTAGGACGTTTTTTCGCATTCAACAGCATGGCTTTTTTTCTTGCCAGCATCCCAATAATGAGCGAGCGGTATTTGCGTTCGGTCTCAACAAACATGGGAAAGGTGCTACCTATACTCATGGTTTCAGGATTACTGGCATAAATACCGGCCAACATGGGTTCAGCCATTTTTTTTAACGCTTCCTCACCCATCCGCCTACGAATAAATGAAGCCAAGCTTTCATCACCATTC
>DUAA01000059.1:2976-7085 GCA_012961055.1 Nitrospinaceae bacterium | reverse complement strand
GCTATCATCGGTTCTTATTGCGCAGCACAGGTGGTTTCCAATATTGGAGCACGTCTACCAGTCAATTCCCATAGGCAGGTTGAAAATATACTTTTTGAGTACAGCAAACTTGATTCAGAAACTCCTAGATAGGTTCAGGTTTTTCTAAATTATACTTTCCAGATGAGATTTGTTAATTTACTTTTTTAGTAATTTTCCAATAGGAGGAGGGAATCATGAAATTCGTACGCTTTTTCCTCTTGGCCCTTTGCATGCTTCTGCTTGTGGTGGGTTGTGGTACGGTCGGAAAAAATTTTGATAGTTCTAAGGTCAAAAATATTCAAAATAATGTGACGGCTCAGATTGATATTTTAGACTGGTTTGGGGTGCCTTACAAAGAGGGAAAAGAAAATAATCGGACCATGTGGACCTATCAGCTTGATACCTGGCAGGCTATCGGTGAGGGTCAATCAAAGGGTCTGGTTATTTTATTTGATGACAACAATATTGTAAAAGCCTATCGCTACGAGTCTAACCACTAATCACTAGGCGTGTGGCCAGTTAGCAATAGTGTTCATTGGCGGGCCTAGAGTTGGCCTCGACGCTGAGGGGATAACGGGGGATTGCATGTCCTGCAATGTTTTTGGAGAGCAAAGAACTATCTTGCCCCAAAAAGCTATTGCTATTTGCCTCCCCTGCTGAGGGGCTAGTGGAACGAAAATTTTCTCTTATTGTCTATGATTTTGACGGCACTCTGGTCGACACTCTGTTGGACATTGCTGATGCGGTCAACCTATCCTTGAAGACGTTGGGATTAAGAACCCTGACCCGTGAAACAATCCGTAGATATGTCGGCAAGGGAGTCGAGAGGTTGATGGCGCAATCAATAGATGGCACGGGGTATGCTGATCTCCCTAGTGCTGTAAAACAGTTTCGCAAACATTACTCTGAAAACTTGATGAACCATACCAGGTTCTATCCCTCAGGCCGTGAAATACTCCATCACTTCCGTGACAAGAAACAGGCGATTTGCTCCAACAAACCTGAGGATTTTGTAAGGCGCATTCTAGAATCTCTGGATAGCCTCGAATTCTTCGATGCTATCCTTGGCGGGGACAGCCTGAATTCAAGAAAACCCGACCCGGAAGGACTACTCCATTTACTGGAGCGTTTCCAATGTTCTCCGGAGCAGGTGGTACTGGTTGGTGATAGTCCGGTAGATATTGAAACGGGTAAACGTGCCGGAGTTTATACCTGCGTGGTCAGTTTTGGGTTTGGCGATCCGAAAGAGATTGCCTCTGCGGATGCCGATTACTCCATTGATCATCTATCGCAACTCAAGGAGCTATTCCACTAACCTTGCATTTTAAATCGGTAAAACTTGATTCTTTAAACTTAAAATAAAGACCCACTAGAGGAATAAAGACCCTTTCAAAAAGCTGTTGCCCAGTTGTTTCCCCTGCTAAGGGATAAAAAGCGGACCGAATACTTAAGTGCAATAGTTTAATAACTCTCCCCAGTATTTGCAGGGTCTCCATCTGGTTGACTTTGTGGAGGGTTGTTTTTACAATGCCCTCTTTCTATGAATGACATTAAAAACATTTACCTTATAGCAATTTGTGGCACGGGCATGGCGGCTTTAGCCGGCTTGTTGAAAGGGGTGGGTCATAGAGTGTCAGGGTCGGATGCTAATATTTATGCACCTATGAGTACGGTTCTGGAAAACGCAAAAATTCCTATTTTACCTGGCTACCGGAAAGAAAATATCACGAATGATATTGATCTGGTTATTGTAGGTAATGCCGTATCCAAAACTAACAAAGAAGTACAGGCTGTTTTGGGTGCAGGATTGGAATACATGTCTTTTCCTGAAGCCCTTTCTCATTTTTTTCTAGTCGGTCGAAAATCCCTGGTGGTTACAGGAACGCATGGCAAAACCACCACTGCTTCCCTATTGTCCTGGGTGCTTCAGGCGTCCGGAAAAAAACCCGGTTTTATGGTGGGTGGTTGGTTGAAAAATTTTGACAATAACCATCAGGTGCCGGAAGGGGATTATTTTGTGATCGAAGGCGATGAGTATGACAGCGCTTTCTTCGACAAAGGTCCTAAATTCCTCCATTATCGTCCTGATGCTTCGATACTGACTGGCATTGAGTTTGATCACGCCGACATTTTTGAAAACCTGGATCAAATAAAGGAAGCTTTTCGTAAGTATGTGCGCTTAATCCGGCCGGAAGGGCGTATACTTGTCAAACACGCTGATGCCAATATTCAGGATATTTTGGGTGATGCGGTTTGTAAGGTAGAGACCTATGGATATCTAGATGGAGCTGATTGGCAGATTGGCGATTATCGATTTGCCGATGGATGTGGTTTTTTTTCCCTGTCTTATAAGGGTGAAAAAAGAGGGGATTTTCAGCTAGCCATGGTTGGTCGGCATAATGTGGAGAATGCCGCAGCGGTGGCAGCACTTTGTCTAGGATTGGGCCTGACATTCGATGAGATAAACTCAGCCTTTAAATTGTTCCAGGGCATCAAAAGACGGCAAGAGGTGGTTGGGATAAGAAAAGGCGTAACAGTTTTGGATGATTTTGCCCATCATCCAACTGCCATTAGGTTAACTTTGGAAGCGGTGAAAGAAGCTTATTCAGGACAAAGGCTGTGGGCCGTGTTTGAACCCCGATCGGCTACATCCAGAAGAAAGGTGTTTGAGCAGGAATTTCCTGACAGCTTCCTTGTAGCAGATCGAGTTGTGTTTGCAGGTTTATTTGCTCCTGAGAAAATAAATGAAGAGGACAGGCTGGACCCTGAAAGGGTGGTGGCTCTCATTCGACAAAAGGGAGGCAACGCCAATTTTATTCCAGAAGTGGATGATATCGTTACTTTTATATCTGAAAATATTGAAAATGGTGATGTAATTTTGGTCATGTCTTCTGGCGGGTTTGGTGGCATTCACCAGAAGATTTTGGACCGATTGTAAAGATAATGGCTATGGATAAAATATATCATGGACAGATAAAACTTGGATTGATCCAGAGAGGGCTTACGATTCCTGATTTGTTGCAGGGGCTTGCAGAAATTTCTGGAGGACTCTGTTCTGGAGAACCTGGCGAGGAGGTTACTCTTGCTTTGGCAGATGATTTTATTGTCAAGGCAACTTTGAATCCATCGGAGCGCCCTGGGCCGAAACTGCTCTTTCATGAAGACCGACTGAGGCTCCATATGACTGAAGGGGAGATAGACGTTAATATCATCCCGATTCCTAAATTTCTTAAACAGCAGTTGAAGCAACGCACTCCGATTTCTGAAAATATTTGTCTAGATGGATATTGCCTGAATATATTTCTTCGCTCTATTGGTCGAGGAAAAAAACTGAGTATGCCTATTGAAGCCATTCTTTCTGTGATCCAGTCGGCTTTTGAAGAAGGTTCAGCGGATTTGGTTCAATTGAACATGGACCACAGCGAAGAACCAGACCGGGGTTTCAGCCGGCTGGAACCATTGGTTGAAGCAATCAAAAAACGTTTTAATACCTTTGTTGCTCTAAAAGGTTTTCCTCCTCTGAACCAGAGCACCATTGACCAAATATATGCTTCAGGATTCGATATTATTGATTTCCCGCTAGGTGGTTTTTCAGGGTCAAATAAATCAAAAAAAATGATGTCCTTACAACAGGTACATTCTGCCTTGGAATATGCTACAGGAATTTTCCAACCTGGAACAGTTTGGACCGATTTGGTTCTAGAGAATGGGTCTGGTCCGCAATATAAAGAAGAAATTGACCGGCTAACGGATATGGGAGTCATTCCTTTGGTTTTTTTGCCACGTGACGGTGTTGAAAAATTGGACCAGTATAAGGAGCTTGCGACACTGGCAGAGCATATGGCCAAAGCGATTCAACGAAATCGGGTGCCATTAAAATGGTTGTACCCGACTTGTCGATTTTTGAGTCCTCTTGACACTCGGTTTTTTACAGAAGACCCTCTTCAAGCTCGGCTTGCGGTGACGCCGGTTTATCGATCCAGATTAGGAAAAACGGCTTCGGTAGGTTTTGCAGCACTTCGGCGAAAACTTCGCATCAGGAATGTGAGTGACTCATTTGAATCTGCAGGCCTCTAACCACTAGGCGT
>DUAA01000059.1:0-2936 GCA_012961055.1 Nitrospinaceae bacterium | reverse complement strand
ATTATTTGCCTAGTTTACTCCTCGGAGTCTAAAGTTAACGATATGGATACCCCGGTAAAGAATTTAGATAACAGAATCATTCCAGCAGTGCCTATGAAAAACTTGGAGACGCTATGGCTACAGGTTGGAGGTACGCTCTGTAATCTGGAATGCTCTCATTGTTTTATCAGTTGCGGGCCTAAGAACGATACGATTCCAATGATGAGTTTTGCTCAGGTCAAAGAAAGGTTGGAAGAATCTAAACAACTTGGCGTCAAAGACTATTACATCACTGGCGGTGAAGTATTTATCAATCCAGAGATTTTTGAGATTTTGGAATTGATATTGCGCTATGGGCCTCTGGATGTTCTTACTAATGGGACTCAGTTCACGGAAGAGAAGGCAGGTCGGCTAAGGAAGATTCAGGACTCCTCCGAGCATCCCTTGCAGTTTAGGGTAAGTATGGAGAGTTTTGAAGAAGCGGCCAACGATGCAATACGTGGGAAAAGTGCTTATAGGAAAGCAGCTGTCGGCATTGAGCATCTTGCTGCGGTAGGGTTTTCGCCAATACTTACCATTACGCGCACTTGGGAAGAAGAAAATGATGCGGAAATGGAATTGAAGTTTGTTGAGTTCCTCTGCTCAAAGGGAGTCTCAAAACCCCGGATCAAAATATTACCCGGATTTCTGCTGGGGAAACTGGCAGACAATGAGCGTTCCTATAATGATGAAGAGTACGTTACGGAAAAATGCTTCGAAAATTTTGATATCACCCAGCTTCAGTGCGCCACTTCGCGCATGGCAACAGGAGACGGTGTTTATGTCTGTCCTATTCTCGTTGACAACCCAAAAGCGCGAATGGGAAACAATATCGAGGAAACCTTACAACCCTTTCCATTATCTCATTCAGCCTGTTATACCTGTCGTGTTACGGGAATGACTTGCAAGTCATCATCTTGAAAAACCAGAGTTTTATATTGAGCCTGTCCCTAAAGGCTGATAGCATGAGCCAACTCCCGACCTTCATATACTGGGGGCGAGCTTTTAAGAATCTTCCAAAGTTCATTTTTTAAAATTTACTATGGCTTTAAAGCATTCCACCATGGTTCCATTGGGAACCCCTGCGGCTGGTTTCAAACTTCCCGGCGTTGATGGGAAGATTTACTCTTTGGATAGCTTTTTAGAGAAGAATGTCCTGATTGTTATTTTCATGTGTAATCATTGTCCTTACGTCAAGGCCGTACTGCAAAGGTTGATTGATTTACAGAAGGAAACCAAGGCTATGGGAGTCCAGTTAGTGGGTATAAATTCTAACGATGCAGAACGTTATCCCGACGACTCACTTGAAAACATGAAGAAGGTTGCAAAGGAGAAGGGGATTAATTTTCCTTATTTGTTCGATGGATCTCAGGAAACAGCTAAAGCTTATGGTGCCGTGTGCACGCCTGATATTTATGTTTATGGGGCCGGACGAAAGCTTTTATATCGCGGCAGGATCGATGACAGCTGGGAGCGAGAAGATAAAGTGACCCAACGAAATTTGAAAGCGGCGATTGACTATATTGTTGCCAGAAAAGATGTGCCTGATGAACAGGTTCCTTCTATGGGGTGTTCCATAAAGTGGAAAGGAAATTAAGGTAAAACGATGGAAAAGATAAAAAAATGGTTGTTCATCTTAGCGGCCGTGGTATTTGCCGGGTCGATTTTTGCGGATAAAATTATTTCTTTTTATATCGACTGGTTATGGTTTCAAAGTCATGGCATCACCTCGGTTTTGTGGACGGTGCTCATTTCACAGTTTGGGTTTGGATTGCTGACCGGTATTTCATTTTTTATATTGACCTATGGTTTTTTAAGTCGTGTCTTCAAGAAGACCTCTCATTTGCCAATTCTTTTGTCAGATCAGGTACGGCGCGAAGTGCCTATACTGGATTTCATGGCTAGCAATTTAAAGTTACTCGTTCTGATAGCTCCTTTGGTTTTAGCAGTCATGACGGGTCTGGTGATGGCCCAGCAATGGGAAGTCATTTTACAATACTTAAACGCTTCTTCGTATGGCGAAGTGGATCCTATATTTGGAAAAGATATTTCCTTTTACTTTTTTATCCTACCTCTTTGGTTATTAGCGAAATCTTTGCTGTGGGAAACAATGATCGTGGTTTCTCTTGGCGTAGGGCTGATCTATTTCTTTAAACGTTTTATTTATGTTGGGCCGACGGGAGTGGTGATACTTCCTGAAGCACGGCGAACTTTTTCGGGACTTGCGGGTTTATTTTTTCTATTGTTTGCCAGTGGGTTCTATCTTCAGAGCTATGAACTATTGACAGCTGGAGACGGTTTAATTTCAGGGATCAAGTTTGCCGATGTAAATGGAAAGATCCCTGTTCTCAACCTATTAACGGTTGTTTCTCTGATTGCCGCAGTGGTTTCATTTTTTGGGCTTGTCCGACCAGGTATGAAAAAGATCATGCTTTCAGGTGCAGGATTGGCTCTGGTGTTTTTTGTTGGTAATTTTTACCCGAAGTTATTGCAGAAATTTGTGGTGGAACCCAATGAACTGGTCAAAGAAACCCCTTATATGGAGCATTCCATTGCTGGGGCGTTAACGGCATATGGGCTTAGCCAGACTGAGTCGCATGAAATTTCCGGTTCCGCGTCCCTGACAGCTGAGAGCATCCGGCAAAATGCCACCACGATCGAAAACATCCGGCTATGGGATCAGGAGCCCCTTCTCGACACTCTAGGGCAGATTCAGGAGATCAGGACGTATTACCAGTTCCAGTCCGTGGACAATGATCGATACCAAATCAATGGAGATTACCGCCAGACCCTGCTATCGCCGCGCGAACTATTGTCTACCAACTTGCCCAATCGGACTTGGATTAATGAGCACCTTACCTTTACCCATGGTTATGGCGTTTCGCTGAGTCCGGTGAACCAGATTACTCCGGAAGGCT
>DUAA01000058.1 GCA_012961055.1 Nitrospinaceae bacterium | reverse complement strand
GTGAGGCACTATAAAAGCCATTCTTATTGGTGCACCTCAGAACTACGCCAAGTCTGAAGGCTGATTTCAAATTCCGCAGAGGCTGGGAGGACTTGCTATTTACTAACGCGATATACAGGCCGGCGGTTTGCTATAATCTAGTCCTTGAGCTTTCAGGAAGCTTTATTGTCTGCGCCCAAGATTAATCGCGAATGAAACACATTCGACAGTGTAAAAATGTATGGTAACTCTCATCTCCTTAAAAAATAAAAAGTAGATCTAACTATGATCGAAGTGATTCCATTTCAAGGCTTGCTGTTCAATACCCAAGTTACCGGACCTCTTATAGAAGTCACTGCGCCACCTTATGACGTAATAGCGCCTGATCTCCAAGAGTCTCTATACCAGAGGAATCTCCATAATGTTGTACGCCTGATTTTAGGCAAGGAATATTCCACCGATTCCGAAATAGATAACCGATATACTCGTGCCGCAAACACATTCCAAAAGTGGATGAAGGAAAAGATTCTTTTACGCGATAAGGAACCGGGGTTTTATATATACAGTCAGGAATATGAGTTTGAAGGAGGGAGGTTTTATCGGACAGGTTTTTTTGCCCGGGTTAAAATGGAAGGATTCAGTAAGGGAAATATACTTCCACATGAATTCACGCTTGCTAAGGCCAAGACCGATCGTACCCGTCTTCTCAATGCCTGCCACGCCAATTTCAGCCCCATCTTCGGCTTATTCTCAGACCCCGAAGGCAACATCGACTTTCTACTCAAAGACGATGGAAAACTGGAACCCGTATCTGTTATTGATGACGGAAGTGTGGTGCATCGCATATGGCGCTTGAATAATCCTGCCATTTGTCAGGAAATATCAGACAAGATTCGTGACAAAAAAATATATATTGCTGACGGTCATCACCGTTATGAAACGGCACTGGCTTTCACGGAAAACAATCACGAAGAGGTGGAGGATTGTTCCCATGTCATGATGTTCCTGACCAATATGGATTCAGATTCCATGTCGATCTTCCCCATTCATCGGGTAGCAAAAAGTCCCGAACCATTTGACCGTGAGTCATTCTTAAAACAAATTAGGGTTTACTTTGATATCGCACCCTGGTCTGGCCCGTTGAATGGGGCGGAAGTCAAATCCCATTTAAAGAAGTTGGGGAGCAAACAAATCACGTTTTGTGTTTATATGGGAAAAGATCATACTTACGTCTTGACTGTTAAGAATTCTAAAAATGTCCTTCCTCTTTTGGATGAAAATGAGCCTAATGACATGCATATTTTAGATGTCACTCAACTTCACGCCATCCTTTTGAGGCACATCCTCAAGATCGATACTCGGGAAAAAGAAGGACAACAATATGTTTCCTACAAAGTCAACTCCGAAGAGGGCATGGAAATGGTGGATAAAGGCGATTACGATGTAGCATTTTTTATGAACCCTACTCTCATAGATCAGGTACGTAATCTGGCAGAGAAAGGAATCCGTCTACCTCAAAAGGCCACCTTTTTTTACCCTAAACTTTTATCCGGACTGGTCATCAATAAATTCGGCCCATGAAAATCGTATCTACTGAATTCCTGGTTGGAGCAGTTTCATCCAAACAATACCCGAAAAATCCGCTGCCTGAGTTTGCTTTTGTAGGACGCTCCAACGTAGGCAAATCCTCTCTCATCAAGTCACTACTGAACCGGAAAAAACTTGTGCGCATCAGTTCTTCGCCCGGGAAAACCCGGGAAATCAATTTTTTCAAGATCAACGATGCAATGATGTTTGCCGATCTTCCGGGCTACGGATTTGCCCGAGTCACTCCGGCCTTGCAGAAGAAGTGGAAAATAATGATCGAGGAATACCTGAGCAAAAGGGAGCCTCTCGTCGCTATCGTTTTCATCGTAGACATTAGACGCAATCCGACGGAGTTGGATTTAACCTTGAAAGAGTGGTTGGAAGAACTGGATAGAGACTATATTCTATTGATCACCAAGGCAGATAAGATTTCCTCCTCGGAGCGTCAAAAGCAGACAAAAAAAATAAAAGCAGCCTTTACAGGAAAAAATGCTCTGGGATTCACAGTCTATTCCAGCAAAAATAATACGGGAAGAAAAGAGCTATGGAGTCAATTGGAAAAATTGGCCCGCCACTAGGGCCTGGGGCTGTGGTATCCCCTCCATAACGTTCATGTCCCAAAGAGGTACATTGAGCAATCACTTTCATTGGCAACCTTAGGTGTAAACGGCTCAATAAGTCTATGACACTTACTCTCTTAAACGATCTTTATTATTTAACGCAATTCCAAGAAAGGAGTACAGGGGAAATAGGCCAAAAAGAACCCCCGCCCTCTGAATTGGGAAGGGGGTAATTAATAGCTACTAACCGGCTAACCCCAGAGTTCATCCGGGACTTCCAGTCGATCGACCTTTTTACCCTGACCAATATGCTGGTCAAGAATCTCATCGACATCCTCCGGTTTGACCTTCTGGTACCAGACACCATCTGGATAAATAACAACCACTGGACCCACTCCGCAAGGGCCCAGACATCCGGTGTTGGCAATCATACATTTTCCAAACAGCCCTTTTTGCTCAATTCCCATAGATAACTTTTCAAAAATAGCATTAGAGCCGCTTTCTCCACAGGAGCCCCTAGGATGTCCCGCTGGCCGGCTGTTGGTACACACTAAAATGTGATAGCTTGGTTTAGGCATTAAAAAATCTCCGTTCAAGTTTATTGAAACTCAGAATGCTACATTAGATGTTAGACAATATAAATAGTTTTTTACAAAAATGACTAATTTCAGAACACAATTGAATAAAGAGTGTCATTCCAAACAAGGACGGTTTGACGGGGCCTATTTAAAAACTTGGCTGGAACCCCTTGTCCAAGAGCCCATTTCCCACTTTGAGTTTTTTGCTTTAAAGGGAGACGCTTCAGACCGAATCTACTTCCGGGTCAATTATTTCTTTAAAAGGAACACCCCAGAAAATTCATCGCTCATTGTCATGCAGCTGAAGGAGCCTGAACTCCAAAAAGAACCCGACTTCAACCGCATGCAAAAATTTTTACAACATCTTGATATGCCGGTTCCTGAGATTTTATTCTATGATTCCAAGCGAGGCCTGATTTTTCTTGAGGATGGAGGGGATACACATTTGGAGGATGTAACTCGGAATTCGCCAGAAAAAATGATTGCCTGGTACCAGAAAGCCATAGAATTGATTGTGACCATGCAGACCCACGTCACAAAAAATATGCGACCCTATTGCCCTGCCTACTCCCTGAAGTTCGATTCTGAAAAATTAATGTGGGAAATGAACTTCATGATAAAACATTACATTAAGGGCTACCTGAACCAGAAGTTGAATCAGGATGACGAATCAAAAATCCAGACCGTCTTGCTAAACCTTTGTGAGACCTTGGCTGGTGGGGAAAGAGTTTTTGTTCACCGTGATTTCCATGCAAGAAATTTAATGGTCCATCGGGACAACCTGATGCTTATTGATTTCCAGGACGCCCGAATGGGGCCTCGACAATATGACTTAGTGTCTCTTTTGAAAGATTCGTATGTTGTGTTAGAGGAAGAAGCTCGAAATGAACTACTGAGCTACTATCTTCAGCGCATGGAACAGGAAGACAAACGAAAAATTTTTCGCAGACCTTTCCTGAAAACTTTCGCTGAGATGTCGATCCAGAGAAATCTAAAGGCTATCGGCACCTTCGCATTCCAATACATGGAAAATAAAAACAACCGCTACCTTGAACATATTGCCCCCACTTTGCAGTACATTCGGGATACAATCCATTCTCAGCCAGACCTTGAGTTACTCGGCTTGGCTTTAAAACAAGTTATTCCAGAACTCAACAGAAGTACATGAACCAGGCACCTTACTAGTCGGCCATGATAATTCTCAAGAAATATGTATTGTTGCTGTTCATAAAATCATATCTGCTTACGACATTCGGATTAATCGGGATTTACCTGCTTGTCGATTTTTTTGAACGTATAGATGAGTTCGTGATAAAAGATGCTCCGCTCATAGATCTCGTTTCCTATTACTTTTATAAGATTCCTTTTATAATCCACTACATTGCTCCCCAAAGTGTACTTCTGGCAACCGTCATCACCCTTGCTTCCCTTGCCAAAAACAATGAGATCACGGCAATGAGAGCTTGCGGAATTAGCATCACCGGAATTACCATTCCTATAATAGGTTCATCCATATTTATTGCGTTCATGGTATTGGCCAATGGCGAGTTTATTTCACCAACCACAAGTAAGAAAATGAATTATATTTTTTATAGCAAGCTTCGGAACAATCAGACCTATGGAAAAATTTCCCAAAACAATCTCTGGCTCAAAGCCAAAGACCTTTCAGTTTGGAGCATTGACTCCTTCAACCCAATAAATTCTACCCTTCATGAAGTCACTATTTTGACTCCAGATAATGGATTCGGAATCAAACAGAGAATAGATGCTCGAACTGCGAATTGGTCAGACGGTAAATGGTTTTTCATGGATGGGTATCTTCGTAGCTTTAAGAAAGAAGAATTATTATCCACAGAACACTTCGAAAAACGTTCGTTTCCTGTTTCTGAAACTCCAGATGATTTTTCCAAAGTCAATAAGCGGCCGGAAGAATTGAGCCTGCGAGAAATGTACACAACCATTCAGGTTCATACTCGAGAAGGTAAAGACACCACCCAAAAGTGGATCGAATTACACCGCAACCTCTCTTATCCTTTTATCAGTATTGTTTTAGCCCTGATATCAATTCCCTTATCATTGAGATCCAGCAGACATGGAGGACTCTTATTTTGTGTAGGGATAAATCTAGCAATGGGTTTTCTGTTCTCTTTCCTATACGCCATCAGCATATCTTTAGGCCGCGGGGGAACCTTTAATCCACTTCTAGCCGCATGGGGGCCTAATCTGCTGTTCACTGCTCTCGGCTTTTATTTGCTACTTACCTTAGACAGCGAAAAAGCTTTCCCCGTTTGAATTAATGAAAAAAATTGCATCCATCGATATTGGCTCCAATACGGTTAGGCTTCTAATTCTCGAGTCTGACGGGAGCAGGAATTTTCAGACCCTTATTTCCAGAAGAGAGATCACCCGTCTTGGCGAAGGGATGGACACCCACGGAAGGCTTATGGAACCCCGTATGTCAGCAACCTTCTCCGCATTATCTAGGTTTCGTCAGGACTGTATGGATCACGGCAATCCTCCCCTATTCGCTGTAGCAACCAGCGCCGTTCGGGAAGCTTCTAACGGTGAGGAGTTTGTCCGCCTTGCCCAAGAAAAAACAGGTATTGAAATTGAAATCATACCTTGGGAGGAAGAAGCCCGCCTCACCCTTGAAGGAGTTTTCTGGAAAATACCACATGAAAACCGCCGAATTCTCACACTCGATATCGGGGGAGGCAGTACTGAGTTCATCCTCTCCGAAGGAAAAAATATCGCGGACTTTTGTAGTAGTTCTTTAGGAGTTGTGCGTCTGACAGAGCAATATATTCATCAGCATCCGATAGATAAGGTTGAGTTAAAAAATCTTATCACGCATTTGAGAAACGAATTGCAAACCATCCAGAAGAAACTTTCAGCTTTCAAACCACAGGTATTTATCGGTACAGCGGGAACCGTCACCACACTTGCCGCCTTAAAAGAAAATATTTTTCCTTACGATCCAGATAGAATTCATGGTGCTTTATTATCCAAACTAGATATCGATAGTTTGCTACAGAATCTAAGAGTAAAATCGCTTGACGAAAGACTGGCATTGAAACCTCTTGAGCCGGGACGGGAGGATTTAATCATAGCCGGAACCGCACTTGTTTTGGAAACAATGCATACCTTTCAATGCGATCCTCTACTGGTCAGCGAATACAGTTTGCGGGAGGGAATCATCCTCCGAGCTATGGGAGCAACAACCTCCTAGAAAAGACTCTCAATCTCCTATAAAACCCTGACTAATAGTCACTTGAAGCCTAATAGAATTTGACTTCAAGAGTCATTTCAGATAAAGTTTTTTCCTATCATGACTACTAAAAAAAACAGTGCAAAAAACTTAGTTTCCATCAAAAGTTCTCCTAAAAACCTGGAAAAACCCATGAAGGGGCGGGATATCCTCGTTAAAGCCCTTGAAAATGAAGGGGTCAAAGTAATTTTTGGATACCCAGGCGGAGCTTCCATGGAAATCCATCAGGGATTGACCCTGTCCCATAAAATCCGTATGGTTCTGCCTCGCCACGAGCAAGGTGGTTCCTTTGCTGCCGGAGGCTATGCCCGTGCCACAGGAAATATTGGCGTCTGTTTGGCAACATCAGGTCCTGGAGCCACAAATCTCATTACAGGAATCATCGATGCAAAGATGGACTCGATTCCTCTTATCGCCATTACAGGTCAGGTGCCGAGCACGGTATTAGGTACCGATGCGTTCCAGGAAACGGACATCATCGGAGCTACATTCCCGCTAGTTAAACACAGCTATATGATCCAGAATGTTGCCGAGATTCCAAAGATCATAAATGAGGCGTTTCATATTGCACGAACCGGTAGGCCCGGGCCGGTGCTTGTAGATATTCCTAAAAATATTCAGCAGCAAGAAGGAGTTGTTGACTTTAATGTTAAGTTCAACTGTCCTAGCTATAAACCCAATTTGAAACCCTCTGCCCTGCAATGCAAAAAAGCAGCGCATGCTATCCAAAATGCAAAACGCCCCATTATTTATGCGGGAGGTGGCATTGTTAGCAGTGGGGCATCGGAGGAGCTGCGCGCCTTTGCAAAGAAAACCGGTATCCCCGTTACCACCACGGTAATGGGCTTGGGGATAATCCCTTCAAACGACCCGCTTTCTTTGCGCATGCTAGGAATGCATGGGGCTGTTTATGCCAATATCGCAATCAATCACGCCGATCTGGTCATCGCCATGGGAGTACGTTTTGATGATCGAGTCACCGGCAAACTTGCAGAATTTTGTAAAAATGCACAGTTCATCCAAATTGATATAGACCCAACTGAAATCAATAAGAATATTCTTATTGATATCCCCATTCAGGGAGACGTCAAGCAAGCTTTAAAAATTCTCCACGGCTATGT
>DUAA01000057.1 GCA_012961055.1 Nitrospinaceae bacterium | reverse complement strand
ATAGCCCGAGTCGGGGTCGCGATTCGATTCTGATCGTCACCTGCCACGCAAGCCCATTGCGGACGAATTCCAGGAACCACAATTTTAAAATCTTTACCGCATTTTTTCCGAATTAGCTTCGCTTCCTCCCCGGAACAAATGACTCCGGCGCAACCTGAATTTTGTGCTCGCACGGCACGGTCCAGTACTAGGGCCGCTACATCGATATCATTACGTATACCCAGACTGGCCAAAGAAGAGGCACTCGTACTGGTCAATACTGTTACCGCCAGCACTTCCAGCCCTGAATCTTTCACCTCTTCTGCGGTCTCAAGAATCATTTCTCCTTCAGTGGAGTGAATCGTAATGAAATGAACCCCTAACTTCTCCGCAGATCGCAAAGCACCCCTTACTGTAGCAGGAATATCATGCAGCTTGAGATCAAGAAAAATATTTGCTGTGGAATAGTCTTGAATCATTTTTATCACATCAGGTCCTTCGCGGATAAACAACTCCAACCCTATCTTGAAGCAACCAACTACCCCTTCGAGCATTTTGACATAATGCTCCGCTGCCGTTTTTTCAGCAACATCCAGAGCAAAAATCAATGGGTTTTGAGGGTTCATTGTATTCACAAAGTATTCGATAAAAACTTAAAGGAAGTATATCAAGACTCAACATTATTTATTATGAAAAATATGCTCAGGAAAATTGGTCATGACGGAATGATTATTAATGTCCAAATTTTTGGAGGTCAACTCCTGACCAGTAAATTCCCAGAACATCATTGAGAGCACGTCCCGTCTAGCGGAAATCGCATATACATATCCACGCCAAAGTGGGCTTGGTGGTCAAGGTAATCAATGCTGAAACTTTTTCGGTTTCGCAAAATTCAAGAGGTGATGGCAAGTACTGGAAACCTATAAAAACGGGAAAACCTTTAAGCTATCCGCCGCTTTAAATATGGCGGTAACGGGCCGCTATCCACGCAAATCGATTCAATTGACTGCTGGAAATTTGCCTTCTGGAAAATTCTGTAAGAGAAGACCTCAAATGCGAAGCCATGAATAAGATTTTAATTTTCTCCATTTTTAAAATTCCCCTTAAATTCTAAAAACTGCTCAAGCGCCCAATCTGTTTGAGAATTTTTGCCGACGCACCCCAGATTCTATGGTGCTGAAACCAGTAAATCACCCCTTCTTCAGGTGGCTTGTTGCAGACATCACGTTGTTGCGTAGAAAGCAGGGAAGTAAAGGGCATTTCTAAAACTTCTTCCACCTCGTTCACAGCAGGTGCATACTCAGGGGCCGAAGGCAGAACAGAAACAAAAGGAGTAATTTCAAACCCTAACCGCGTAGTAACAACAGGAAGACGCCCTAAAACATTTTCGGGCGCAACCTGAAAATTAAGCTCTTCCTTGGTCTCTCTGATAGCTGTGACCAGCAAATCCTCATCCTGTTCTTCAAACATTCCACCCGGAAAACTAATTTCTCCCGCATGATATTTTAGATGCATTGATCTCTTGGTCATCAGTATATGGGTTGTTTTTAGCTTGGGATAAAGGATTACCATCACTGCCGCCTGCTGAGGGTGAGGTGCAGTCGCTTCCTGCGCTAGAGGGAAATCGTTCGTCAGTTTGTGTTTGATTAAAAACAGATCCACAATTGTTCCTTGATCCCGGTCTACTTACCAAACCTTTTGGTATTCTTCAATATTATACCCGACAGTGATTTTATTTTTATCCACAGCAATCGGGCGTTTGATCAACATTCCATCGGAAGATAGCAAATCTAAAATCTGACTTTTGGTCATGGTTTCCAATTTATCCTTTAGCTTCAACTTCTTATATTGACCTCCGCTGGTATTAAATAACTTCTTCATTCCCTTGGCTTTTATCGCCGCTTTTAAGACCCGCTTTGGCGGTGTTATTTTCGTTATGTCTATCAATTCAAAATTTATCTTTCTGTCTTCCAGAAACCGGATTGCCTTACGACATGTTCCGCACTTACTATAAGAGTATAGCTCCATTGAAAACCTCCGCTGGTAACTGTGAACCACTCGACATGGGCTGTTATAAAACCCCTTATTGGATTTCATACCCTAAGGGTATAATTAGTTGGAACCCTCTTCATCCTAAGAATATCGTTGCTAAGAGAAAAAAGCCATTACCAGTTACGATCTGTTATCTAGCCAGAATAGAGACTACCACAATATATTGTGGATAAAAATTTTAAGCATACCAATTATGGTATAAAATGACTTTACAATGTCCCTTGATTGGGATAATCTTCTTCCGAGATATAAAAAATTTAAGGTCCGACAATTGCGGGAGCCACGCCAAAAATGTACTTGAAAAGCCTAGAGCTAGAGGGGTTTAAATCATTTGTAGATTCCACCAATCTGGAGTTTAAAAATGGTTTTACCGCCATTGTCGGCCCAAATGGGTGTGGAAAAAGCAATGTATCAGATGCCATTCGCTGGGTTATTGGCGAGCAAAGGTCAAAAACTCTGCGCAGTACCCGCATAACAGATCTCATATTCAACGGCAGTAGCACTCGAAAGCCCGTGAACCGAACGGAAATCTCCCTGACTTTATCTAACGTAGCACCGGGAATTCGAATTGCCGGGGTTCCCAATATTTCCGATGAAGTCAAAGTCACCCGTTGCTACCATCGATCCGGCGAAAGCGAATTTTATATCAACCAGATCCCATGCCGATTAAAAGATATTACAGATTTCCTTCTGGACGCAGGTATCAGCCCGAAGGTATTGACAATAATTGAGCAGGGACACATTCAAGACATCATAACATCCAAACCTGAAGAAAGACGGATCCTGATTGAAGAGGCGGCAGGAGTTCTGAAATTCAAACATCGCAAGAATGAAGCCATCCGCAAGCTCGACAGTTCACGCCAGAACTTAGAACGGGTGGCAGATATTGTTCAGGAACTTTCCAGGCAAGTCGAATCGTTAAAGCGTCAAGCGGCTAAGGCGGAACGCTATAAAAACTACAAAACAGAGATCAAGGAACTATCATTAAAGCTTTTTTCTGTAAAAGTCCGCCGCTATCAATCACAATTGCAAATAATAGAAACAGAATTGCAGGAACAGACTGAGAAAAAAATAGAGTGGAGTGCTCGCCATGCAACCATAGAAAATCAGGTTGCCCAGCTCAATGTAGAAATTGGGGAATCATTGAACAAGTTAAACGAAACCCGCGAAAATATTCATCAACTGAGTTCCCAAATCGGTAGCAGCGAACAAAACATCGCCTTCAAAAAAGAACAAAAATCAGAAGCGGAAATAGACATTGAATCGGCTATAAAAGAAACTGCTCAAATGACAGAGGAAATTGGCGGCCTAACAAGCAAAATCGAAGGTGAAAAACAAAACCTTTCCAATACGTCTCAGGAAATCAATGAGCAAGAAATTTTTCTGGAGCAGGCCAAGGTCGACAACGAGAAACAGCGGGAAGATTTACAGGGAATTCAAGATCGAGTTCTCAATAGCGAAAAGAATGTTCTCCGTTTATTTCAGCAGACGGCCCAATCAAAAAACCAACTGACTGCTATCGAGACCCGAGTTCAAGGATTCGAATCCCGTCAGGAAGAACTTTTATCAGAAAAAGAAGAAATTTATTCCCAATCTCAGGAAAACCAGTTGGCACTTGAACAGGGAAAAGCTGAGCATCAGCAAAAAAATGAGGAGCTACTTCATTTGAAGGAACAACAGGAGGCCATACGTCAAGAGACCGACCAAAACTCCCAACGGCTTCAAGCCAGCATAGACAATCATAGCTCTAAAAAGGAAGATTATTTTCAAAAAGCCTCCCTGCTGGGTTCATTGGAAAAACTGAGAAACCAGTTTGAAGGGTTTCATGAAGGCATAAAATCTCTTATGAACAAAGAGAATGGCGAACAAATCCCCGGAATTCGGGAAGTACTGGTCGATGTCCTACAAACTCCCGCCGAATATGAAGTCGCTATTGAAACAGCATTAGGCGAAAAACTCCAAAGCGTTATCGTCAATTCCTATTCAGATTCCATGGCGGCTATCGGTTACCTCAAAAACAACCATTCAGGCCGAGGTTTGTTCGTCCCTATCAACCCGAAGTCAGCCCCCTCTGCACCTTTATACCTAAACGGAACGCAGGGAGTCGTGGGTAAAGCACTCAATTTTATTGAATGCCAAGAAGAATATCGACCCATCATCGAGTTGTTACTGAAAAGTGTTGTCATCGTACAGGATATGGATGTAGCTCTTCATCTACATCAGGATTCCAAATTTAATGGAACCGTCGTCACCTTGAACGGAGAAATGATTGACCAAAATGGATTCATTACCGGGGGATCACTGAAAAATACTTCCTCCTGTCTGCTGGCACGAAATCGTGAAATAGATACTCTCAATGACAATGTCAGCCGACTCAAAGAAGAATTAGATACCTCTCAGACAAACATCGGAAAGAAGAAACAGGACCTCTCCGAAATAGAGGATCACCTGAGACAATTAGATCAGCAAACTCTTGCCTTAGAGCTTGAAACAAATAATAAATTGCGTGATCTGGAACAATGGAACAAGGAAGCCGAACGTCTTGAAAATAGAAATATCGCAATCGGCAAAGAAATTTTAGATCTAAATATCGAACGGGATAGGCTTGTCGCGGAGAAAACATTGCTCGACCAGCAATTAATATCTGCAGAGAAAAAAAAGCAACAGGAAGAAGAACTATTAGTCCGCTATCGGGAAGAACTGGAACAAAGCAGGTCCAGCCTTGAAAAAATTGGATCAGAAATTAGTCGGTTAAAAATCCTGATCGCATCGTTAATCGGTCGACGGGAAAACACCCTCACCGAAATTAAACGATTGGAACTTCATCAAAAAAACCTGAAAGAGCGGATTGAAAGATGCGAAACAGACCGAGTGTTTAACCAGAACCGAATTACTGAAATCGATAGTGAAATTTTAACCCTGGAGGACTCAGTCCTCAAGTTTTCTCGTAAAAAACACCAAGATAACGAAACAGCCGTTCATGAAGGAGAGTCTTTGAGACAAAAGGAAGGGGACCTTAAAAATATAAGCCAGGACTCCCGCGAACTTTCCCGAAAAATTCAGGATATCACTGAAATGATTTCGCAAATAGAAATCAAACGATCAGAATACCGCTTGCAAATTGTCCACATGGAAGAACGCATATACGAAGACTTCAACGCAACTAAGGACGAATTACAATCGGCCTACGATGAGAGTATCAATGAAAGCGAAGCCGATGAGCGAGTTAAAGAGTTAAAGGAGAAGGTGTCAAAATTGGGCGAAGTTAATCTGGCGGCACTTTCGGATTTTGAAAACACCAATGAGCGTTACACTTTTCTAAAAAGACAACAAGATGATCTGGCCGAGTCGATCGAATTACTTCATTCTACAATCGAAAAAATAAACCTAACTACCCGGCAACGTTTTCTAGATACATATAAACTGGTTAACGAAAATTTTAAGGAAATTTTTGCACGCCTCTTTCAAGGGGGAAAGGCAAACCTGACCTTGACCGATGTATCAAACCCTCTCGACTCTGGAATTGAGATCACTGCTAATCCAATGGGCAAAAGCCTGCAAAGCCTGGCCCTGTTGTCAGGGGGAGAAAAATCCATGACTGCCATCGCTCTGATGTTCGCAGTATTCAAAGTCCGACCAAGCCCCTTCTGCTTGCTCGACGAAGTGGATGCCCCGTTGGACGAAGCTAATGTAGTCCGGTTTCAGGAAATGCTCAAGGAAATGGCGATCAACACACAGTTCATTATCATCACCCACAACCAAAAAACTATGACTTTTGCTAACGCGCTTTATGGCATAACCATGGAAGAGCAGGGTGTTTCAAAAGCTGTTTCCGTTCACTTCAACTAACCACTGGGCGTGGGGCCGATGATTAGCAATAACTCTTTAATCTAATAATTTATTTTCCTTCCATAGAATGCCATTGCATATTTTTTGCGGAGGTTCTCTGCCCACTCGGCGTGGAAAGAACAAGCTAAGAACTGACTCAGCTAGAGAAAACACCGGTATTGCTTATTGGGTCCAGTGGTGAGCTGGTGGTATAATTTCCTAATTAAATTTAACCACAATGGAATATGAGCGAAGCAAAAGATATTGACGACAGCCTGGAATTCCTCCGGTATTTTGAAAAAAATACTGAGAACCCTGATCTCGGCACACTCATTCGGGAAAAAATAAGTGCTAATAAAAAATCCCTAAATCTATTAAGCTGCAAGCTTCAGGAAGAGGACTTCAAGTCCATTGCCGGGTTCGGGCCGATAAAATTTCTCTCCTTTCTCAATTTAGATCAAACAGGATTGAATTCAGTTGGGTTGCAATCACTCAGCGCTTCCGATTGTTTTTGTAACCTGGAAAACCTTTCCCTGGCAAATAACAATTTAGATGATGAAGCATTGTTTTTCCTTTCCAAGTGTAGAGCACTGACACACCTTAAGTCTTTAGATATATCCAGCAACGAAATCGGATCACTGGGAGCCAAGGTTCTTGCATTGTCAGAAGGCATGATCAACCTGAAGCAATTAAATTTTTCATATAACCGTTTAGAACCCCTTGGCATTAAATCGCTTGTCGATTCAACACTAGGTCGGCAATTGACAAATATGAATCTGCGTGACACCGGAATCGGCGAAAAAGGGTTGAAATTTTTAGCACAGTCTCCCCCTCTTGAAAAAATCGTATATATCGATCTGTCTGATAATGGTTTGACAGGAGAAGGGATGGAAGCTCTTGCACGTTCCCGAGTTTTTCCAAACCTAAAGACATTGATCCTGAACAACAATCATCTTGGAGATGATGGTGTCTATGCTATGGCAGAATCTCCAATGTTGGAAAACCTAGAAAAACTGATCATGCGTAATAACGGGTTGACCACGGACAGCGCCCTCTCTCTTTCCAAGTCTAAAACGATGACCCGCCTGCAAACTCTGGATCTGAATAATAATGATCTTCGTGCGGAAGGGGTAAAGGCTTTGGCAGACTCTTCAAATATGAAATACTTGGAAACTCTTGACTTGGGTGAAAATAAAGTCGGACCGAAAGGCGCAGAGGCCTTGGCAAAATCATCCTATTTCACTG
>DUAA01000056.1 GCA_012961055.1 Nitrospinaceae bacterium | reverse complement strand
AAGTCCTTGATTTAAATCTTCTTCAATGAGGTGGAAGGGGATCGGCGATTTCTGTAGGGTTTTTCTCGATTTTTCTAACATGGCTTGCGAATTATCAATTCCAAACAAAGTGATGGCTTTGTTTTTTTCTAAGGATTGGGCCAACTTAAGCAACAGGGTGCCAGTTGAACAGCCCAAGTCATAAACGGAAGTATTTGCCTGAGCAAAATGGGCACACCAATGCACCGCCAACGACTGGCATTCCTGATACATCGGAATGCTTCGTGCCAACATGTCCTCGAATACATTTGCGACCGATTCGTCGAACTTGAAAGAACCGATATCCTGATTGAATAAGGTGTCCCGTTTGGAGATGGAATCCTCCATTTAAAGAAATATTTAAAGAAAACCCCATCCAGAATAACCAGAGGGGGAGGGTAAGCTTTCCAGCGCTATTGGTTAGGGACCAGGTGGTTCACTGCCTTCAATGGGGCCGGATCTGGACTTTATAAGAAGTTTGTTGATGGCGTTTAAATACGCCAATCCACTGGCCTCAATCGTGTTGACTCCTGCACCTTTTCCCAGCACTTCTCTTTGTTCATGTTTAACTCGGACGCTCACTTCACCTTGTGCATCCTGTCCTTTGGTTTTAGCCATAACTTGATAGTCCAGTAGCTTGCAACAGACGCCCGTAATCTTATCAATGGCATTATAAATGGCATCTACAGGACCATCTCCCTCTGCGCTAGCGGTATGCTCTTCTCCATCACGACTTATAAGGACCACCTCTGCTTGAGGAATCTGTCCGGTTTCAACACCACATTTCAAGTTAACTAGTTCGTAGGTATTCTGTTGTTCAACACAAAACTTTTGTTTTTGGATAAGTGTATGAAAATCATCTTCAAAGATTTCCTTTTTTTCATCTGCTAGAATTTTGAACTCCTCAAACAGTTTATCCAGCTCATCCTGTTTGAGTTCGTATCCCAATTCTTTAACCTTGTGCATGAGTGCGCTACGCCCAGAATGTTTGCCCATCACCAGTTCCGACTCTTCAGCCCCAATATCCTTGGGGTCCATGATCTCAAAAGTGTCCTTGCGTTTGAGAAAACCATGCTGGTGAATTCCAGATTCGTGCGCAAAAGCATTTTTACCTACAATGGCTTTGTTACGTTGCACAAAAAATCCCGTCAAACTACTGACCATCTTGCTGCAAGATTGGATATGTTTGGGGTCGATTCCAGTGTACACGCCATTAAAAAAATCCTT
>DUAA01000055.1 GCA_012961055.1 Nitrospinaceae bacterium | reverse complement strand
TTCAGTTATGGTGGACCAAAAATTCTTGAGAATGTCGAGATCAACATCCGGCGCAACGAATTTATTGGGATGGTCGGCCCGAATGGAAGTGGCAAAACCACCCTGCTTAAAATCATCATGGGTGTATTAACTCCTGATAAAGGCTCCGTTAAGGTTCTTGGTAACCCCCCATCTCAATCTGTCAAGGAAATTGGTTACATGCCACAGCTAACGCCATTTTCCCGTGATTTCCCAATCAATGTAGAAGAAGTGGTTTTGATGGGAAGATTAGGCAAAACTTCGAGCATTGGTTTTTTTAACAAGGCCGACAAACGGGCAGCCGAGAAAGCCATGAACGATGTAGAAATTCTAGACCTTTGCAAACGGACCATTGGTTCTCTTTCCGGTGGGCAACTGCAACGGGTTTTGATCGCCCGAGCCCTCACCTGCGAACCAAAAATCATGATTCTTGATGAGCCGACCGCTAATGTCGACATGAAAATTGAAAAAGACATCTTCGATCTGCTCAAACAGTTGAATGAGAAAGTAACCATTATCGTAGTAACCCACGACATCGGTTTTATATCACAATACATTGACCGGGTGGCCTGCATCAACCGTACCCTCATTTGCCACCCCACCTCCGAGCTAACTGGAGAAACAATTGAAAATATGTATGGGACCCATATGCATATGGTACATCATCACCATGACGACAAAAAAAGATCATGAGTAGTTTCTTCGATGCGGTTTCATCTCAAGCCTTTATGCAAAATGCTATCATCGGTGGCATTCTTGCGAGCGTCGCCTGTGGCGTGGTGGGTTCCTATGTTGTGGTAAAACGCATTGGCTATCTGGCAGGTGGCATCGCCCACTCGGTTTTAGGTGGAATGGGTATCGCCTATTACCTAGGCAGATCCCCTATTGAAGGAGCCCTTGTTGCAGCCCTAGTTTTTGCAGCCATTCTCGGGTGGGTAAGTCTACGCATGCAGCAGCAGGAAGACACCGTAATAGGCGCCCTGTGGGCTGGAGGCATGGCGGTTGGCATATTGTTCATCTCACAAACCCCCGGCTACAATGTCGACCTGATGAGTTTTTTATTCGGGAATATTTTGATGATCTCTCCCGATGATCTTTTCTGGATCGCTGGGTTAGATACCCTTATCCTGCTCATCGTATTTCTATTCTATAAACAATTTCTTGCTGTATCGTTTGATCAAGAGTTTGCAAGGTTGCGTGGCATTCCTGTCGAGAAATTTTATTTTCT
>DUAA01000054.1:1003-1258 GCA_012961055.1 Nitrospinaceae bacterium | reverse complement strand
TCTTGAAACAGGGGTACGAAGGACTGCTTCTCCGCCATAATAAAAAAAACCAGTATTTATTGCTGGTTTTTTTATGCTTGAAAGAAATGATTAAAACAGTTTTTTAAACAACTTTTAAAATCGTATAACCTCAGCTAAAAACGGTCTTGCTGAGTCAGAGCTGTGATAGACAAAGGGGGCAATATGGCAAATTAGTTTATCTTGCAGACGGTAAAATATTTTTACTTTTTCACAGGCATTCCCCTCACGCAGTGA
>DUAA01000054.1:502-976 GCA_012961055.1 Nitrospinaceae bacterium | reverse complement strand
TAAAACGCAACATTAAGCTGAAGTTATTTCATTAGCTTTAAAACTTGCTGGAAACTGTAAAGTGATGTTGCTCTAAGCTATAGACCTTATCAGTCTAAAACTTAACCCCGATTGTTCCGTACGAGCCATGGAATCCCCAGTATAGAAGAGTATCGGTCAGGTCGCTATCCAGCCAGTGTTCGAACTGATACCCGGCACTAATATCCAAATCAATCAACTGGGTGTTAAAAGTGTAACCAATGCCGGCACCGGCTTCCACTATAGTTACAAAGCCTTCTTTATTCCCTAGATCGGTAAATGCAATGGATGGGGATCCTCCAATTTCATATTGCCCCATGAGAAATGCCGTCCCTATATTGCCAAAGACTCTAAAGTTGTTATGAAATGGCTTCCAGGTAGGCGAGGCTGTCAATCGTGGCCCTATCCCCCAGAAGTCGTTTTCATTTTTAGTGGTGGTGAAGGATGGTGCTAGTC
>DUAA01000054.1:0-282 GCA_012961055.1 Nitrospinaceae bacterium | reverse complement strand
TATTTAGCGCTGAAGTGTTTGAATTTTAAACGATAATCCCAGTTGTCAGTGACTTGATAGCCGAGTGAAACTTGAAACCCTGGCTCGTAATCCATTTCATTACCCGCCATGCGATGTGAACCAACACCAGCGATAGTAAATTTGGAATCAATCAGAGGCCTAACATAGAGACCGCCTGCGGACATAAAGAAGCCTTCCTTTTCCGAGGGTTCTTCAGGGTCTACAAAGGATTGGTTCAGTTGTTGCTTAGCAAGCACTAACTCGTCTTGTGTTCGAGTCAAT
>DUAA01000053.1 GCA_012961055.1 Nitrospinaceae bacterium | reverse complement strand
GTAATACAGGCATTGGCCTCGCTCTCGCAGCGGCAGTAAAAGGATATCGGATGATTATCGTCATGCCGGAAAAAATGAGTATGGAAAAGGAGTATACTCTAAAAGCCTTGGGCGCTGAAGTAGTTCGCACACCCACCGAAGCGGCATATGACGATCCGGAAGGATTGATTGAGGTCGCCAAGCGAATGCAGCAGGAAATTCCCAATGCCCATATTCTGGATCAATATGAAAATCCCGATAACCCTGATGCCCATTATGAGGGAACTGCAGAAGAGATATGGAATGATTTCGGTGCTGATCTGGATATGATTGTGGTGGGCGTTGGCACTGGAGGAACCATAACAGGGATTGCGAAAAAACTGAAAGAAAAGAATCCCAATATTCGAATTATAGGCGCCGACCCTTACGGTTCTATACTCGGTGGCGGCGACGAAATTTATCCTTACCATGTAGAAGGTATCGGTTATGATTTTTTCCCTGATGTATTGGACAATTCTCTGGTAGATCAATATGTAAAGATCAATGACCAGGATTCATTCGATATGGCCAGGCGGCTTATCAAAGAAGAGGCCCTCCTCTGCGGCGGTTCCAGCGGGACCGTGGTCTGGGCAGCCCTTCAAGCGGCAAAATCATTACACTCGGGACAAAAATGTCTTTGTATCCTTGCCGATGGCATCCGCAATTATCTTGGTAAATTTGTGTCAGATGACTGGATGAAGGAAAACGGATTTAATATTTAATAAACAAAAAAGCCCCCGTAAGGAGGCTATGTGAGCTAGAGGTGTTTCATTCAGTTCTTTCCAGATTCCGCTTTTTCTTTCAGGACGCCAATCTAATCATGTTTGTAAATCTTTATGAATTAATCTTAACTGGATACTGAGTCTTTTGCTAATTCTATTATAGATTGAGCAATCAAATCTGGAAATCCCAACGCATTTTGTATTTGTTCCGGTTTAAGTTCCGAAATCTTTTTGATACTTTTATACTCTGATAATAATTTTTGCACTCGTTTTTCTCCCATCCCCGGCAATTCATGAAATATGGATTTGGTGACAGAATCGGTTCGTTTTTGTTTTTGGTATGTAATAGCGAAACGGTGTGCCTCATCTCGTATTCGCCGCAATAAGATCAAACCCGGACTTAGTTTATGAATGGATTGGGCTTCAGATTGCCCAGGCACGAATACTTCTTCAAGGCGTTTCGCCAACCCAATGATGGGTAAATAGTCCAAACCCAATTCCCGAAGGGCTGATACGGC
>DUAA01000052.1 GCA_012961055.1 Nitrospinaceae bacterium | reverse complement strand
CGAACTTCTTCTGGAGACAACTTAAGAAATTGCGCCAAGTGAAATAATCTCCAAGCATGTCGACATTTCATCTGTTTGATTGGATTCTCAGATTGCACTCCATACCCAATTCGTTGGTGGTATTCTTCAGATCGATCACTCCAATATGCAGTCAGGGTAGAAACCGTCCCATCAATTCCCCATTCTTGCTGGCACTTAATATTTGTCAACTCCACTTCATAGAATAAACGCACGGCCAAATATTGTGTGGTGTCAATGGGATGTTTGTGTTGCGCATGGTATGTTGGGTGTTCCCCAAGCCACCGTATGTATCGCGTCCAGCCTGGTAATAATGATAGTTGCCTTGAGAGATAATCTTCCCATTGTTCTTCGGGAATTTCGAGTTGGTGCAAACTGGAGCAGATCGAATCCTCAGGAGCTGAAGAAAGACTATGAACTTTTTGGGCGAAATCTGTAATCCCAAGAAACCACCCCGAAAAATCTTTCTGCACCAGGTTCCGCCATGCCTGGTAGAAACCTTCTTCTCGGCCAGGCATTTCCCAACTGGCTAATCCTTCATCCAGAAACGCTGTCACCCATTTGATGAGTTGATTATTGATTTGATCGACCACCCCACCCTCGGCCAAACCATCAACCCAATCGCTGATAGTCCGTTGAGGCGACAAAGAAATGGGTGCAGAAGTTTGCGAATGCAAATCTCCAGATATTTGAGACGAAACATGATAATCAGATAGCCCTAAGGTAGCTAACACACTCTCCCATAAATTCGTCAGGTAGGCCTCTTCGTAATACTCCCGACACTGTTCACCTTCTTTGATGGTTTGTTCAATAATTTGTTTCTGGGATTCCTCGGAAAGATCTTGCCTAAACTGTTTTGTAGCTCCACCACCGTTTAACTCCCATTCCAAGAGGGGTAGTGGCAATTCCTCAAAACCAAAAAGTACGTGTAATTGCCAAATATCTTTGGGAGTAACCTTTCGACCTCCAACTTCAATAGAGACTTGTCCATCTGAGCTAGGACCCACCCTGGAAAAAGCGCGCTTAAAATTTTCTTTGGAAATACGGCCATTGCGGTAAAATTGACGATACTCCTCATTCGCAAGATACCCATTTCCACCAAGGAGGTCCTTGCCTTTTCGAACAGCCTGATCAAACGGCAGATATTCCAATCCATGAATGGGATTCTGCGCGACCATGGTACGCATGGGCCAAAAGGGCGCAATGGGCTCACTGGCATTCAAAACAATTTGTCGAACCTGATCACGATCTTCTGGAGAAAGGGGCTTCACTGAAATAGTGTTCATATAGAAGGATTTACCTCTACCATAGAGGTCTTCATTGCATTTAGCATTGATGAGAACCCTTCACTCAGCTCACTTTTGTTCTCCGCCCCTTTACTTTCCATTATTAAAGCAGCTCTATTCCGTAAGATTAATTAATAGGTTAAATTTATTTTCATACTCATCGAGGGTGGCTCTATGTAGACTTATATGATTAGCTTCAAGTCATTTTTTAATTATCTCTATCAGATCATGCACCTGTCGATGTTTCTCAATACAATGTCGCAGAGGCTTGCGACTGAAAACCTTGTACACATTCCTTCTCCCATCACGAATGTGCTCCAAATACCCGTCAGCTTCAAGCTCACCGATAATACGCTGAACCGCGCGTTCCGTGATTCCAACCTCCGCAGCTATATCTCGAATCCGTTCAAATGGGTTTTGGACCAGGCACAACAAGACATGTGAATGATTCGTCAAAAAAGTCCAAGACGTGGTAGCCATTTTCCTCATCCTCACTTTTAATGGGGAAATGCAATAATTTTTAAAGTTTAACTTGCACTCCGACAAATAGAAGAAATATAATACATGAAATTCATTTCAGTAGTCAATAAATTATTGGAGATACAGTTCTCTCCTGACAAGGGAGGACAAAGGGGTTAAATTTAATGAGGAAGTTCCCATGACTAAACGCTTAAAGGTAAACTCTCCTTATGATGGTCATTTGATATCCGAAATTAATATGGATAATGCTGATCAGATAGAGAGTGCTATTGAAACCGCGTACCAACTAACTAAGACCCCTGACAATATCCTTCCCGCTTATCAGCGAATCGAGATACTGGAAAAAACGGCAAATATAGTTGAGGTTAAAGCCGAGGAGTTTGCCCGTAAGGCAACAGAGGAGGGTGGCAAACCATTGGTCGACTCTCGCATCGAACTTGCGAGAGCAGTTCAGGGTATACGAGAAGCCGCTCATTCTATCAATCAGTTGACCGGTCATGAAATTCCTATGAACCTGACCGCTTCATCCACGAACAGAATGGCCTTGACCATTCGGGAACCTATAGGTGTAGTTGCCGCCATCAGCGCATTTAATCATCCCTTCAATTTGATTGTCCATCAAGTAATTCCGGCAGTAGCAGTGGGGTGCCCGGTCATTGTTAAACCTTCACGCGCTACACCTCTTTCCTGTATAAATCTCGTCGCATGCCTGTATGAAGCTGGCCTACCTAAAGAATGGTGCCGCACAGTTGTTTGCGAAAGTTCTTTGGGACAAAAGATGGTAACCGACCCTCGAATTGCATTTTTCACTTTCATTGGATCGGGAGCAATTGGATGGAAACTACATTCCCTATTAGCCCCAGGTACTCGATGTGCACTCGAACATGGCGGAGCGGCCCCGGTTATTGTAGATCATGACGCGAACTTGGAAGATGCCCTGCCCTTACTTGCAAAAGGCGGTTTTTATCACGCCGGTCAGGTTTGTGTATCCGTTCAAAAAGTATATGTGCACGAAAATATTGTTGCTGAATTTTCAAAGAGGTTGGTCGAATTAGCAGAAAAACTTGTGGTGGGTGACCCTGCAGATGAAAAAACAGAAGTGGGTCCGCTGATCCAGGAAAAAGAAGTAGACCGTGTAGACGAATGGGTACAAGAAGCAAAAAATGGAGGAGCAAAAATATTAACCGGAGGAAAAAAAATCGGCACCACCTGTTACGCTCCCACCGTTATTCTCAATCCTCCAGATAAAGCAAATGTAACAACCTGTGAAATTTTTGGGCCGGTTATCTGCATATATCCTTTTAAAGACCGTTTGGAAGCTATTGATAGAGCCAATAGCACACCTTTTTCTTTTCAGGCTGCAGTGATTACCCAAGACCTGGATACCGCTTTGGATACAGCTAAAAGAATTAATGCGACCACTGTAATGATCAACGATCACACTGCATTCAGGGTCGATTGGATGCCGTTCGGAGGCCGTAAAACATCTGGTATAGGTGTTGGGGGAATCCTCCCCAGCATGATGGAAATGACAGAAGAAAAAATGCTCGTGTTCCGGTCAAAATTAATTTAAATAAAAACTCTAAATAATCTTCCCTAAAAAAGTTGTTATATTCTGTACAATGAAAGAAGTCATCCGCTTTGAGGAAATGGTTAAAGCGAAGAACAGGGATTGCACCGGTGATAGGGCACATGAAAAACCATGGACGGTTGGGTAGAAACTATCTGCTCGGCGTAGAAGACGGCAGCATGAACGTAATCCTGTGTGAAGCAGGACACAATATCCGAAAGCTCCTGAGGGCTTTCTTAATTGTTTCTTTTTTTGCGGCTGTTCAAAACCTGTTCTCAATACGTCAACGCATAAAGAATCCGCCCATTTTCACATGATCCCCTGAATAACAAGGTTTTTCAGGGACGACTACCTATGTAGATAAAAAGGTAAGGAACAAACCCCTGGACTCCGTAAAGACTATTCTTACAAAGATTAACCCCAAAATGGTCGAATTTTGACGACGAGATAAATGATTCAACCATTACCAAAGCAACAAGCTATACTCTAGCCTACTCAAATCAAACAAATAAACCCTTCCCAAGCCCCGCCCTATGAAGGAAGGAAATATAAAAACCTCTTGTTCTTTGATTTTACAACAGGACAAACGCACATTAAGCTGATTAATTTTTTGATCACATACAAAGCTATTGTTCATTCCCCCCACGCCCGGTGATGGAGTATAGTTTGTTGGTTTCTTCAGCTATTTTGTTATGCAGAACCAAAACTAACCATCGTTTTCCGCCTTCCTTGACAACCCCTACCGCAACATCACGCAGTAGAATTGCAGGTTGTTTTTTCTGTAGAGTTTTATAAATCGTTTTCGACCATTTCGTTGCACGGCCCACCTGATATTTTTGTATCCAGTCAAACAACTTGTTCTCGGTAAAAGGCTTCGCCATATCTCGCATCCCAGTGAAATGGGACAATCGGAAACTAAGCATTTTATTCAACACAGGCTTTTGGCTTAATTTCCCAGCCCATTCCAAATATCCCACAAGACTTTTTAACAAATCGTAAATTCCGACTTCATATATCGGTGCCGAGGATTCTGGATGCCAAAACAGCGCTATATTTTCTGCCAACAATTTATAAAGTGACTTCATCTCCGCGGGAGAAAGAGGTTTAAGCGAAAATAAAATCTTTTTTCTTGAAGCTTCTACAATTACACGAACACCATCTGGCAAAATCAGATTCATCTCATCCTGCAATTGATCCATCTCGTCCATCAAGGCCTCTGGTTCAAAAGCCTCGTCGGTCTGGCATTCGCCATAAACTTTTATCGCGGCCTCGCCAACAAATAGCACCCATTGAGCACAGAGACTCCGCATAACCATCAGGTGGACCCGATGCTTGATAAAGGACCTGCTACTATTTTTGTTCACTTCGAAATCATGGAGCACCTCCCGCAGGCGAAACTGAGTGAGCTTTTCTAATCCTGGAAGCTCCAACATGGTCATAATTTCCCCGTTCATCTCCTGAAAAGCTGAAAGCACATTTCCTATCCGTGCTTTTCCCATCGGTTCATTTTCTCCGGGATAATAAATGCTGGCAATCTTGGATATCAGACGCAACGTATCCGGTATGAATCGAAAATCTTCTTCGCTGGAAAAATTATTTTTCTTATAGGAGGAGTAAGTCTCCAGTACCTCTTCCAAGGCCCGCCCCTCCTGGGCAGAAACTCCTTCCCTTCTCTTTTGTTCCAACTGTTCTTTTCGCGCTTCCATGAACCGCCAAAATACAAATATCCCTTTGCCCTTTTGCCAGAATAAAACGCTGACAACTAGCATGAGCACGGCAAGCCCTATTCCAACAACCTCTAGAAAGAAAAACATGATGTAATTTTTCTATAAGTAAGAAGAAACATTGGTATTATATGAAAAGTATTTTTGAAACATTGCATTACTTCGCCAATTCTCACTGTCACTGGCCTAACCACAGTTATGATCCAACAATTTATAAAATTATTTACCGTTATCCTCGTGGGTATGATTCTAACCCAATGCGAGAATAAAAATAGTGCTGAATATGTTCAGGAAGCAATCGAATATTCCAAACAGGGACAGTTTAGCAACGCAAAAAAATCGTATTTAAAAGCCATTGAGAGTGATCCGAAAAATACTGATGGCTATTATGGATTAGGAGGAATGTATAATCTTGAAAAAAAATATAACAACGCCGAGAAAGCTTTCAAGTCAGCCCTTCAGTTAGATCCCACCCATATTAATGCTTGGTACAGCCTAGGCTATACCTATGAACTGATGGGTAAAAAAGAAGACTCTGAAAGCAGCTATGAAAAACACCGACGACTTAAAGAAAAATTGAATTCTATTATAGGCAAGAAGAAGCCTTGAGGTGTTTAACACTTTTTATCCTAATTTTTGCGTGGGTCAGTGCCTGCGCCCCTTCCAGCAAAAAACATCGTAAGCGACACCAAAATGCTTACTCGTATGACCAGCAAGCCAAAAAACAAAAACGCAACACCAAATCCTCTAAGCTGAAATCTGCCCTTCAAGACCGCAATTCCATTTTACTTGGTTCGATCAAATCGTCTTTGCTTCCGACCATTTTAAACGAACGCGACCAGACCTTAATGATCCGTATCAATGCGGGAAAAGACTATTTGGGCAAGACTACATTTTCTATCCGAGGCACTCTGGACGAAAATAACTCTAACTCAGAATTCACCAACCTGGCAGCATTTTATATTGATCGGACAGAAATAACTGTCGCTCAGTTCCGCAAATATCAACCCAAGTATGATGAAAAACCTTTTACCGATGGGAAGGATTGCCCCAGTTGTCCAGCCATGGGAATCAATTGGATTCATGCCAGCAAATATTGCCACTGGGCAGGCAAGCGCTTACCCTTAGAAGAAGAGTGGGAAGCGGCTGCGCGAGGGATCACTAAATCTCCCTATCCCTGGGGAGAAATATTCCAAACTTCTCGTGCCAATTTATTTGGGAAAAACGACGGGCACCTATTTTCTGCGCCCGTCGGATCTTTTCAGTCTGGTGCCAGTGCTAGTGGAGTGATGGATATGGCTGGGAATGTTTGGGAGTGGGTGAACACCAAAAAGCATGAAAGGCCACGGACTAACCTACGTGTTGTAAAGGGGGGCGGATGGACCAGTGACAAAGAACAAGCCAAAGTCTCATTTCGCAACCATGTCGATCTTAAAATGAAAAATCCTACATTCGGATTTCGTTGCGCAAAATCACAAACAGAATAAAAGGAAAATCAGAGTAAAAAAATGAAGGCGTCGTCTAAATGCAGAGAAGCCAGCGAAGAATCGCTGACTGAACTCCTGCAGATAAGTTTTTCAGGTGGGAGATGCTGCTGAATCAGGAGCAACCTGATGTTGCCCCACAAGTCACGCACTTCAAACAAGTCCCATTTCGAACTAATGTCAAGCTTCCACATTCCTGACAGGCGTCGCCTTCATAACCTTTCAGTTTAGCAATCGCTGCAGTGGAGGAGGTCGCGGCTCCAGCCGTCATCGGTGCCACAGCACCATTGCCATTCTTGTTGCCATTGGACGAAACTCTAGAAACAGCCTGAGTCGATTCTGCTTTAGGTTCGATTTTTGTGGCAGCTCCAAATGTGGATTGTGAGTTTGATTTATTTGCACCTGGCCCGCCATCATCACTCGGCTGTTGATCTTTTTTGCCGATGGAATCGGACCGTAAATCATCCGGTGTCACCTGCGCAAGATCGGTCCTGCCCAAATAAGAAATAGCCAGTTCCCGGAAAATATAATCAATAGTTGAAGTAGACATGGTAATCGCCTGGTTTCCGGTCACAATTCCATTTGGCTCAAACCGGGTGAATACAAACGCATCGGTAAATTCTTCCAGAGGCACACCATGTTGTAGCCCCAGAGAAATCGCAATGGCGAAGCA
>DUAA01000051.1:5066-7296 GCA_012961055.1 Nitrospinaceae bacterium | reverse complement strand
TGGCTCCACGCCGAGATAGAAAAAAACTCCCCAAGCCCCATCATTGTCAGGGGGGGGCAATATAATCGCCCACTGATGAGGGGAATTAAGTGTTTACTATCCTTTTATTGAGCCGAGAACACGGTTGCCAGCAGTTGCGCTTTTGGCGGTCGAGTTAAGGTCATCCTTGCATTTCCACCGACCGCTTGGCCGGTTAGTCAGTTATGGCTCCTTTGCTGGCAGAACCAACGAGTTTTGCATATTTAGCTAATACCCCGGATGTATATTTTATTTCAGGGGCGACGAATGCTTTCTTTCTTTTTTCAAGCTCTTCCCCTGATAACTGGACGTTAAGTTGGCTCTGATCAATATCAATGCTGATGGTATCGTTGTCATTGATGAGGGCGAGTACGCCCCCCATTTGTGCTTCCGGTGCGATATGGCCAATCACGACCCCATAAGTTCCTCCAGAAAACCTTCCATCAGTAATGAGAGCAACTTTATCACCCAGGCCTTTGCCTACAATGGCGGCGGTGGGTGCCAGCATTTCCCGCATTCCCGGTCCACCTCTGGGGCCTTCAAAGCGAATGACCACCACATCACCTTCCTTTATTTTGTCATCAAGGATAGCATTCAAACATTCTTCTTCAGAGTCAAAGACTCGAGCCGGACCCGAGATGCTCCGAGTTTTGACGCCAGAAATTTTAGCAACAGCTCCTTCCGGACAAAGGTTGCCTTTCAGAATAACCAAATGGCCCTCTGTATATTTCGGATGATCCAAAGGTAGAATGACATCCTGATCTTCTCGCGGCTGATCAGGAACATCCTTCAGGTTTTCTGCGATGGTTTTTCCGGTCACGGTCATACAGTCACCGTGGAGGAGCCCTGCATTCAACATCATTTTCATTACTTGCGGAATACCGCCGACCCGGTGCAGGTCAATGGCAACATACTTGCCTGATGGTTTTAAATCACAAAATACAGGAATTTTTTTGCGGATTTCCTCGAAGTCATCTATGCATAATGGCACCCCTGCAGAATGAGCGATAGCCAGAAGATGCAACACTGCGTTGGTAGAACCGCCAACAGCCATTACTACGGCAATGGCATTTTCGAAGGCCTTGCGTGTCATGATATCCCGAGGCAAAATATTTTTCTCGATCATGTTTATAAGAGCCTTTGCACTTTGACCTGTACTGATTTCCTTGTCTTTGTCTTCATTCGCCATGGTAGAACTGTAGGGTAGGCTCATGCCAAGTGCTTCAAAGGCAGATGACATGGTATTTGCAGTAAACATTCCACCGCAGGAACCGAGACCTGGACAGGCATTTTTTTCAATTTCGATGAGTTCGTTTTTATCAATGGAGCCTGCTCCAAACTGTCCCACAGCTTCAAATACGCTGACTACAGTTAAGTCGTTGCCGTTCAGGTGACCAGGTTTAATGGTTCCTCCATAAACAAAGAGCCCTGGAATATTCAACCGGGCAATAGCAATCATCGCACCGGGCATATTTTTATCGCATCCGCCTATGCTTATAATTGCGTCCATGCTGGCACCTCTACAAACCGTCTCGATAGAGTCTGCGATCACTTCCCTACTGACCAGGGAACATTTCATGCCTTCTGTTCCCATAGAGATACCATCACTGATTGTGATGGTTCCAAACATCTGAGGCATGCCGCCACTTTTCCGAAGTTCTGCGGTAGCGATATCGGCGAGTTTTCCTAGCCCTGCGTTACAGGGGGTGACTTCACTTTGTCCATTGGCAACGCCGATGATGGGTTTTCCGAAGTCATCATCCGTGAATCCGACTGCTCTGAGCATGGCTCGGTTTGGGGCTCGTCGGTCTCCCTGGGTGATGGCTTTGCTTTTACTGTTGAGAGACTGAGAATTTTGCGTCATCTTTAATTTCCTGTTTCTGTACTTGTTATAAGGGGCTTTATAGCCTTAATTTGTTCAATTTAAGTGCGCTTCAACAAAAGGCGCTATTTAGCTTCTGGTTCTAATACGGCATTGATCGTAGGACGGTGAAAATAGTTCTCACCATTCTGAGCATGTGCAATGGCGTAGTATACAGGATTTGAGCTGGCTTTTAAAATAGCCTGGGACCCCGATATTTCAATTTCATGATCGAAGGGGATGACCGGTGTTTGGCGGTCCTTTCCCCAGTTCTTTTTAGCGGGAGTGGATTTGTTGACAAGCATGGCAGGAAGTCGAAATGATCTCTGGGCATACAGGTAATCCAGCTTC
>DUAA01000051.1:0-5036 GCA_012961055.1 Nitrospinaceae bacterium | reverse complement strand
TGAAAAATTTGGTAATATACATCCAGAGATACAGGGTTCATCAATAGTTCGTGAGTAGCATGGTATTCGAGCAAACGATTGAAAAGTGTTACAGGATTCATGTTTTCTAGAAGGTATTGAATGGAAAAACGAAATCGTTTGGAATTGTAATAGCGGTCAAAGACATCCTCGAATTGTTTCAAATATAGTACTTCCTCGGCTGATAAATTCTGGTGTGAAATCAGTTCATAAGGGGGGGTGGATTGATAACGATACTGGTGTTTGTCTACTTGATCGTTTATGGGAGCTCCAGGGAGAAACTTGAGAAAACCCAACTGCAATTCATGTGGCCTGAGGGCCATGACCTGGGAGAAAGAATCTTTGATGTCCTCCATAGATTCCCCAGGTAAGCCGAATATCAAATCGCAGTGAAAGTGAATGCGGTCCTGTTCCACGAGTTGTTGGATTGTTTTAAAAAGTTTTTGGTTGTCCTGCTTTCTTTGAATGGTTTTCTGGACCGGCTCCGTGGTTGTTTGAATGCCAATTTCAAATTGAAACATTCCAGGAGGGACTGTTTTTAAAAAATTTAAAACTTCAGGAGTTAAAATATCCCCCACCACCTCAAAATGGAATTCACTGCCTTTGAACTGTGACAACCATTCCATCAAACTTTTCATGCGTCCAGCTTTGAGGTTAAAAGTTCGGTCGACGAATTTAATTTTTTGAATGCCATTATCGATGAGTTCTTTAATTTGTCTTTGGATGGAGTTTTCATCGAAGTAGCGAACTGTTTTATCCAGTGCAGACAAACAGAACGAGCATAAGTAAGGGCAACCTCTGGATGTCTCAAAATATACTATTCGGTTCTTGAGATGGGGGAAGTCTTCTTTTAGATAAGCAGGGGTGAGTTCAGGCAGATCGGTCCCATAGGTTTGCCAGCGTTTAAGAACTTCAGCCGATGGGGATTCGTCCCTGCGAACGAACTCGAGAAACTCCACCCATTTCTTTTCGCCCTCACCGGAAATTACCGGGAAGTCCAAGGAATCCTCTTTTTCAAAAGATACTTCCGGACCGCCGACGGCAATTTTCAGATGTGGCATTTGCTTGGTCAGGCGTTCGATCAGCTCTAAGCTTTGACTCCGGTTCCAGATATAGATGCCGACTCCCAAGACATCCGGTTGGAGTTTTTGGATTTCTGCGGCTATTTTCCAGATGGGTTGGTTGATGACAAATTCACGGATCCATACGTTCTGGTAGCCAGCATTTCGGCTGGCATTTCTAAGGTATCTTAAACTCAAAGAGGAATGAATAAACTTTGCGTTAAGCGTTATGAGTCCGATAGAACGTTTCACATTCAGGCCCTGTTTTAAAGTCGTTAGTAAGGATGCCCATATAATAAAGGTTGCCAGTTAGAGTAGACAACCCCGATTATTATTTCTGGCAGGTTTTACAATAAAAAGTGGATCGACCGGAGTGGACAATACGGGAAATTTTGGATTCGCATTTTTGGCAAGGTTCGCCCTCTTTGCCATAGACGCATAGTTTTACCGCATAATATCCCTTTGAACCACTGGGGTCGAAGAAGTCGCGCAAAGTGGTCCCTCCAACAGAAATACTGTTTTCGAGAGTGGTTCGAATACAGGAAATGAGTTGGTCCCATTTTTTGAGGCTGATTCTCCCTGCTTTTCGTTTGGGGTTGATTCCTGCGCGGTATAAAGATTCGCAGGCGTAAATATTTCCGATTCCTGCGATTCGCCGAGCATCCATGATAAATGTTTTAATGGGAGACTGACAATTTTTTGAAAGAATTTTCATGGCCCGCGCGTTGGTACCCGGAGAAAAGGGGTCGGGTCCCATTTTATCCAGCAACGGGTGTTCCCCGCTTTGCGGTACCCAGAGTATGCAGCCAAAACGCCTGGGATCAATAAAATGCAGAAAGATTTCGGCGCCGAACTGAAAAATCGCGTGCGTATGCTTTTCCCTGGGAGTTATGGAAGTCTGCATAGAAACCCGTCCACTCATACCCAGATGCCAAAGCATTGCCCCCGTAGGAACTTTCAAGAGCAGGTATTTACCTTTGCGTTGGATTTGAGAAACCCGTTGATTCGCGAACTGGCCACGTAAAGTAGCCTGGGGAATTGTGAAGCGGATGTCTTTCCTGAAGAATTTGATTGCCGTGCAGGTCTTGTTGACAACTAAAGGAAGTAGAGTACGTCTGAGAGTTTCGACTTCAGGAAGTTCAGGCATGAGCTCAATAAAAATTTTGGAATGGGATCCTGTCCTTGCGACTATGGGCTAGGGCAAAAATATCATTCTTCCTTGTCAGTATTTTCTTTCTGTTCTTCTTTTTTAGTCGGCGTGCTGCTGGGTTTTTTTGAGATGACCACTTTGGCGGAGCAAAGAATTCGTCCATTTAAGGTATAGCCTTTGGAATACTCTTGTATTACCGTGTTTTCTTCATGTTCTTCAGATTCCAGTTGGGTCATGACCTCATGAAGGTTCGGATCAAATTGTTTTCCCATGGCCTCAACAGGTACTACCTTCTGGTTCTTGAGAAACGTGGTGAACTGTTTCTGGATTATTTCGATACCCTCTCTTAGAGTTTTCAGAGAAGCATTGGGAGCGTCAAGGGCTCTACTAAAATTGTCATCAATTTGCACCAGTTCTTTTAGGAGTCGTTGGTTGGCAAACTGTACGGAATCTTCTTTATCCTTCACCAATCTTTTTCGGAAATTATCTAGGTCGGCTTTTTCTCTCAGGAAATCGCCCTTTTGCTCAGCAAGCTCCTCATCTTTTTTCTTTAATTGTTCCTGAAGTTTTTCAACCGAAACCAACTCTTTTTCATCTTCTTCAGGAGCTTCTTCTTCCAATACCTCAGTTTCTATTTCTTCTAGATTCTCAATTTCCACATCTTCGTGTTCTTTTTCATCAGTTTTTTGTGATACTTTTTCCTGGGATGTCATTAAACTTTTTTAAACTCCTTGATTTTCAGATATTAACTTAGAAACCATTTTTGCGGTACGATTTACGATAGAAATGATACGTTTGTAATCCATTCTTTTAGATCCAAACACAGCTAGTGTACCAACATTTTTATTTCCCAATTGATAATTTTGCGCAATCAGGCTACAGTTTTCCATTTCTTGCTGGAGATTTTCTTCCCCTATTAAAATTGTCATTCCGTCATGATTCAGGCAAAGATCGAGCAAATTGATAAGTTTAGTTTTTTGTTCGAGAGTAACTAGAAGCGCTTTAATACTGTGGATATCTTCTATGAACTCGGGCTGATCGAGAAAATTCAAAGCGCCTTCTACGATCAAATCATTATTTTCATTTTGCTCAGAAAATAGGGCGGCTGATAGAGAGTGAGCCCTACTAGCAAGCTGGTTATAGTGCGTTTTTTCAAGCCGTAGACGTTTCAATAATTCCTGAAGTATCCACTTGATGGGTTTCCCCTTGAACTCACTATTCAGATAATTTGAAATAGAGGTAAGTTGATCCTGTGTTATTTCTGCATCAATAGGAAGCACTTTATTTTGCAGGATACCTTGCTCTGAGAAAAAAACCGCCAACGCTGCCTGCGGAGCAACTTTAGTAAATTCAATATGCTTAAAACAAGCGCTTGAAAAACCGGGTAGCATGACCAAGCCTGTTTGCTGAGAAACCATGGAAAGATTTTCGCAGGCTTTTTCAAGAATTCCTTGAAGATTATTCTGGGGGTATTCAAGTTGGGGCGCTTCCGATAGCACTTCGGCTTTAATTAAAAAATTTTGTGGACGCAGTAGGTGGTCTACATAATATCGATAGCCTTTATCAGTAGGAATACGGCCTGCCGATTTATGTGGTTGGCTGAGAAATCCTCTTTCTTCCAATTCAGCCATCACATTTCTGAGTGTCGCGGGACTGAGGTGTTCAGGGTGGATTTTGGCAGCCGTGCGGGAACCTACTGGTTCGGCGGTCTCTATATATTTATCGATGACCGCCAGAAGAACATCTTTATTTCTTTTACCTAATACCGACGAGCTCATTGGTTGCGCGACCTTGAGTAGTTTTCGAGTTTATATTTCCACATGGTAAATTATCAGCAGATATTGTCAATAGTAACCCGCGCCCTTAGTGGGGAATTAGCAATACTGCGTTGATCTGAAATCATCCTTTGTTAGGAAACGAAAATGACTACCTTTGTGGGGCGCGAATAAAATTTGTTATGTTCTCACTGTCACCGGCAGCTACACCGGTTTTAGGTCTTTATCTTTTTCCACGATTTGGGTTCCAATACCTTCCTCTGTGAAAATTTCAAGCAAAAGAGCATGGCGGATACGACCATCGATAATATGGGTTTTTCGAACTCCAGATTTGAGTGCATCCAAGCAGCAATTGACTTTGGGTAACATTCCATCTCGAATGACTTTATTTCGGATCATGTTAGTGGTGTTTTTTCGGGTGAGACCAGATTGTAATTTCCCCGCCTTATTTTTTACTCCTTCCGTATTGGTCATCAATATCAGTTTTTCAGCTTTCAGAGCAGCCGCGATATGAGCTGCGACATAGTCGGCATTGATATTGAGAGTTTCCCCATTTTCCCCTTTGCCGATAGGCGCAATAACAGGAATGAATTCATTTTGGTCTAAGGTCTCTAGAATTTTCGGGTTCACTTTGGTGATTTCGCCGACCAAACCCAATTCTATAATTTCTGGGCGATCGGTCTCAGGAGAATGTTTGACTCTTTTGTGTCGTTTCGCGAGTATCAGGTCACCGTCCTTACCGGTGATCCCCACTGCATTACCCCCTTGGCTATTGATCAGGGAAACGATTTCCTTATTTACTTTTCCTCCAAGAACCATTTCTACAACATCAATCGTTTCCTTGTTTGTAACACGTTGGCCTTGGACAAACTGGGATTGAATTCCAAGAGCCTTTAGGGTTTCATCAATCTGCGGGCCGCCTCCATGAATCACGACCGGGTTAATGCCAATGTACTTCATCATGACAATGTTGAGAGCAAAATTCTTTTTGAGGTCTTCAGAAACCATAGCATTGCCACCGTATTTAATGAC
>DUAA01000050.1:3601-7328 GCA_012961055.1 Nitrospinaceae bacterium | reverse complement strand
AGAGAATCACAATTTAGAGGTCGGAGATGAAATAAGGTTTGGTTTGGATTATAGCGGTCTTCTCGCAATAATGACTTCCCCTTTTGTTATTAAGCAGTTCACAGATAGCAATGCCCACGTGGCTGCTTAACAATAAGGTGAGGAACCGAAACCGTGTGTTAATCCAATTTTAATAGAAGCCAACCTGCAATTCCCTTTTGCCCGTTCAATTCCCGGTTGGAACCGTTCCAAATTGCGGTGGCGATTAGAACCGATTGTTTGAACTGGACATCGTTGGAATTACTATTAGTTAAAGACCGGTTGAAAACGAGGCGCCATTTATTATTTTTCCATATTGCTACGCCGTGCACATTCTGCTGGATTTGAGCGGTCAAAGTGCTGAATCCTTCTGCGTTTAAATCTTCAATAGTCTGGGAAACTAGTGGGGAATTCGGATTATCTCTCACTCCGGGTTGACCTCTTTCTCCGCCTATCGATTTCCACTGCCAGATATTGACAGGCTTTTCTGGTTCTCCCATCGTAATTAGCGGGACCTCCTTACTGTTAGTGACCGGAAACATCAAAGCCGCCCGGTCAACGTATAAGGCGGAATGATCAAAGTTACTATCTCTAGTCAAATCATCCCACTCCAACATAACCGCTAGGTCTGACTTGTTTTTGACTGCGCGTAAGGTGACATACTTCGTGGAAGGATTAGGCCATTTGGGATTGGTGATCATTTGTGGCCCGAGTTCAACTTTGACCGGAACAGGTCCCTCATCCCAAAAAGGATCATAAGGATCATCCGGGAGGTTTCCGTCATGGTTGGCTACAGTTATAGCAGGGCCACAACTTTCATCCTGCAAACAACTTTCAACATTCGTACTACAGGAAGAAATGAATAGAGCGCAGAGCAAGACTAGCATCTTTAAGCCAAAGGGCCTTATCGTAATATGTATCATGGAAATGGAATTAATAGACTTCGATAAGGTGTTCAACGCCATGTTTCAATTCAGGGGTGAAGGGGCCAACCAAAATCAGGTTTAGGTTTTCCTTACTAAAGGTTCGCTTAGCAACTTCCACTATTTTATCTTTCGAAATCTCCATGATCTGGTTTCTCTCTTCTTCCAGCGATATTTCTTCTGAATACAAATGAGGAAAGGCGTAACGTATGACTTGCTTATAAGGATCATCTATCTCTGAGTCCAGATCAAACATATACCGTTTTTTTACATGGGCCACTTCTTCATCCGATGGCCCATTACGGATAAAGTTTTTAATTTCCTGAATAAGTACTTGAGAAACCTCTATGAGTTTTTCTGGCCGCACCGTTACATCAAAATCCATCGTGCCGATATCTGACATGCTGGTTGCCCGGCATTCCACAGAATAGACCAAACCGCGCTCTTCTCTAAGTACCCTTTGCAAACGAGAAGTGAAGCCATCATCAAAAATTCGGCTTATCAACCCCAGAGCTAGAAAATTCTCATGGTTATAAGAGCAGGATCGAAAACAAATTTGCAATTCAATCTGACTATCGGAATCATGTTGAAAAAGAAACTGTGGCTTAATCTGATTTTCCGAAATACTACCAATAAAATGATTCTTTGAAATAGGAGTCACGCCATTTTGTAAATTGGAAAAGTATTTTTCTGCTAATCGCAGGTTCCGTTCATGCCTAATAGGCCCTGCCATTGCAAGAACCATATTGCCGGGAACATAATGAGAGTCGAAATATTTCCGTAACATTTCTACAGAAACATTTTTTATCGACTCTTCTGTCCCAATAGTAGGCCAGGACATCGGTGTGCCCGGATAAAGAAGTTTGCAGGCATGATTATTGATATCGACATTAACTCCCTCTTCATTAAGGTCCTCATAATATTCTTCGAGAATTATTCCACGCTCAATCTCAATTTCTGGAAACGTGGGCGAATTGAAAAACTCTGAAAATATTTCCATTCCTCTCTCCAACCCTGAGATATGTGGGCTGAACCCGTACTGCGTGTATTCACCCAGAGTGGATGCGCGAAGATCCTGACCGATTTTTTCGAATTCCATATTTAGTGCGATCGAATCGGTATATTTCCGGTTTCCTCGGAACATCATATGTTCCAGAAAATGAGAGATCCCATTATTCTGTTTATTTTCAAAACGCAACCCGGCCCGGACGAACATAGACACTTCCATAGTGTGAATATGGGGCATTTCCACTGTCACTACCGTCAGGCCGTTGGGGAGAACATTCATGAAATGTTTTAATGCGAATTCCTTTACTTCCATATCGTTTGATATCTCATAAGATAGTTAATTTGTTAAGGAAAGGCATTATTGCATAAACCGGCTACCAACTCCCAGAAAGATACCTTCAAGATAATATAAGTAAAGTCAGGCTACATAATATGGAGGGGGGCTCTTAATTCCTTTATTCAAACAAAATGGAATCTTCTCCCAAGAGGGTTTGAATCTTTTGTATCACATCATCTGAAGGATGAATACGCAGTTCTGGAGCCACTGTGACAATGCGCTCCTTGTTATCCGGAAAAATAAAATGCAGGCGAGTTTCATTTTTCCCTGTATGAGAAGCAAGAATCTCCTTCACTGCCAAAAGAGTCTCACGCTCCAACCCCAATGTCCTGAAATGAATCATAACCTGACCATGAAAATGCTGCTTCGCGTCGGCGAGTGGGAAAACTTCTCTGGCAATAACTTTTGGCAGGGTACCTTCCGAATCCACTTCCCCTTTTACCAGCAACGGCGCCTCCTCAATTAACAGATCTTGAACCTGACTGTAAATTTCAGGCCAAAGAATCACTTCAATGGACCCCTGCAAGTCTTCAAGGGTGATGATCCCCATCTTATCGCCCTTTCGCGTAGTTTTTGGAAGGTGCTTGATAGGAATTCCTGCAAGACTCACCGCTTTTCTGTTCCCCGCTTCCGCAATGGTTGCAGAAGTCGCATCGGTGAACCAGGACAACTCTTGCGTAAAACCATCCAGTGGGTGGCCTGTGATATAAAATCCGATACTCTCCTTTTCCAACTTAAGTCGATCTCCGTCGCTCCACTCCTCAAAACTAGAGGAAGAAAAACTATTTTCCCCCGTATCGACCTCAAAAGAATCGAACATGCTGGACTGCCCCACCTTCTCGTCTCTTTGCTTAGCCTGCCCCTGTTCCATACGCGCTTGAAGATCATTCATCATTCCGGCTCTACTTTGTCCCAGACTGTCGCAAGCACCACTTTTTATCAAATTTTCAAAAACCCGTTTGTTGGCCAACTGCATATCTACGCCCTCGCAGAGTTGTTCAAGAGATTCAAACCGGGTTAAATTCTCCCTCGCCTGGATAATACTGTCGATGGCTTTGCTCCCTATATTTTTTATGGCCCCAAGACCAAAAACAAGTTTGTTATCACAAACCGAAAAATCGTGATCGCTCAGGTTCACATCCGGAGGTTGCACGGTAATCTTCATCTCGCGGCAATCATGGATATAACGTAAAACTTTATCGGTGTTATCCATATCACTGGTGATTAAAGCCCCAAAAAACTCCAGTGGATAATGCGCCTTCAAATAAGCAGTTTGATAGGAAATCTGAGCATATGCAGCACTATGAGATTTATTGAACCCATACCCAGCGAACTTTTCCATGAGGTTAAAAATTTTTTCAGATTTTTTTTCATCGAATTTTTTAGCTCGCGTACCATTCATAAATTTTTCACGCTGGGCCGCCATCTCCTCAACCTTCTT
>DUAA01000050.1:0-3485 GCA_012961055.1 Nitrospinaceae bacterium | reverse complement strand
AGAATGGATTCCAACTGAGGCAGGTCATATTTTTCCTGCATGGTCCCATGCTTCCGTTTGACATAATCGTCCACCATACCACTTTCCAAAGGACCCGGTCGGTACATCGCCAAAAGAGCAATGATGTCTTCAAAACTATCCGGCTTTAATTTTTTTAGAAGGTCGCGCATTCCTGAACTTTCTAGCTGAAAAACTCCAAGCGTTTTCGCATCGCAAAGGAGCTTGAAAGTAGCAGGGTCTTCCATGGGGATGCCCCCGATATCCAACTCAATATTTTTTGACTTCTTGATCATCTTCAGAGCATTATCAATCACCGTCAGAGTTCGCAAGCCAAGAAAATCCATTTTCAGCAGACCCAGTTTTTCCACACTACCCATGGCATACTGCGTCACCACCTCGTCATTACTGCCTTTATAAAGCGGACAAAATTCCGTCAGTGCCTTGGAAGAGATGACTACCCCCGCTGCATGAGTGGAACAGTGGCGTTGCAAACCTTCCAGGTTTGTGGCAATGTCAAGCAGTTCAGCAACCTGCGGGTTTTTCTTACGCAACGTGTTAAACTGCGGCTCTTCCTTAAACGCATCTTTAAGCGTGACATTCAACTTATTAGGCACCAACTTGGCCAGTTTATCGACTTCCCCATAGGTCATATCCAGAACTCTCCCGACATCACGGATAACCCCTTTAGCATTCATACTCCCGAACGTGATAATCTGGGTCACATTCTGATTGCCACCATATTTCTCAGTTACGTATTTGATCACTTCATCACGCCCATCCATGCAGAAGTCAATATCAATATCCGGCATGCTTACCCGTTCCGGATTCAGGAACCGCTCAAACAGTAAACCGTATTGCATAGGATCGATATCGGTAATTTTAAGAGCATAGGCCACCACACTACCCGCCGCAGAGCCACGACCTGGCCCAACCGGAATCCCCTTTTCCCTGGCGTGGTGAATAAAGTCCCACACAATCAAAAAGTAACCGGGATACCCCATATCCTTGATAATCCCAAGCTCCCGATCCAATCTTTTTATATAGGTTTCACCATCAAACTTAATATTGCGGTTTGCCAACTCTTCAAATCGATCATTCAATCCCTCACGGGAGCGTTCCTCGAGATAAGTTACGAGGGTATAAGATTCCGGAACAGGGTAATCTGGCAGATTAAGTTTGTCGAACTCCAGCTCCAATTCACAGCGCTCGGCAATCTTCAAAGTGTTCTCAATCGCCTCTGGCGTTTCCTTGAACAGCTCGATCATTTCTTGTGGGGATTTGAAATAAAATTCATCCTTAGGATACTGCATGCGGTAAGGGTCGGTGATGGTTTTCCCTGTCTGCAAGCATAACAGAATCTCATGGGCACGAAAATCTGTACGGTCAATATAGTGGCAATTATTGGTAGCCACCACCGGGAGACCCAGTTTTTTACCAATGCCGATGATCTCTTTATTAATCCTGTCCTGATTTTCAAGATGATGGTTCTGCAATTCCAGGAAGAAATTACCTTGCCCCAAGATCTCTGCATATTGACTGGCTACCTTAATAGCACGCGGAACATTCTCGCGATTCACGTTATGAGCAACCTCTCCGCGAACGCAGGAGCTTAAAGCAATCAGCCCTTCCGAATACTCTGCCAACAGTTCCTTATCAATGCGTGGCTTATAATAGAATCCTTCCAGATAACCCTTAGTCACTAACTTTATAAGATTTTTATAACCTGTTTCGTTTTCAGAAAGAAGGATAAGATGATAAGACGCATCGCGGAGACCATCCTTGGTGGATTTCTCAAGACGGCTTTCAGGAGCTACATATACCTCACACCCGATAATCGGCTTGATGCCATGTTTCCGGGCCATGTTGTAAAATTCAACAGCACCAAACATATTTCCATGGTCGGTCATCGCCACAGCCGGCATGCCAAACTCCACCGCCCTCTCAAATAAAGCAGAATGACGGATCGAAGAGTCCAGTAAACTATAGGAAGTATGAAGGTGGAGATGTACAAAATTAGCTAGTTTCATGACACCACTAAATACCAGTTTGCCTACCTTAAATCAACTCTGGATAGAAATAATAAAATGCCCCAGGAATTCGAGTGAACCCAAAACTAATACACTCTAAGAATTTAATTACTTATAAAGCCTAACTCCAAAGACCAGAATTTTTGGTATCCCATTAAAATTCATATAACTATTTAATTTTTACGTGAGACCAATCACTGTCTGAAAACTTTTAATATAAACAATCCAAATTAAAACCTCAGTCAATTAAAGATTATAATAAAATAACCAAATTAAGGTCATTAAGCGAATCACTTGAACGTTATGATTCTTTCACGTGTATTAATTATTTGAAATCCATTATTCAAGGTTCTAAAAACAAAAGAATAATGGAATGGTGAAGGAGAATCTTGGGTCGAAAATTTGGCACTGTAACGGCACTCTAAATATAGAGCACCTATCTATACTTGAGGGCGACACCATAAAGGAACCACATTTAAAATAACCTTCCCAAAAAAAACAGCCTATATTGAGAAATTAATTCTCTTCAGTATTGCTTTACCTTTACGAAAGAAATAAGGCTTTCACAGTCAGTAAAACTGCAGTGGTCACAATTCCAGCCCCTATAAAGTTAAGTACAAACCCGGCACGGGACATCTGCGGAACACTCACCCAATCGCTGCCAAACACAATAGCATTAGGTGGAGTCGCTACGGGTAACATGAAAGCAAAGGATGCGGCCAACGTTGCCGGCACCATAAACAATAGCGGGTGAATATTAACCGCTATCGCTGAAAATCCAATTATAGGAAGAATCATGGTTGTGGTAGCAGTATTGGATGTCAACTCTGTCAAAAATGTTACAACAAGGCAAATAGTGAGGATCATCAGCCACAAAGGATAATCCGAAATACCCGTGAGTTTAGCACCAATCCATTTATCTAGTCCGGTAGACCCAAATCCATTAGCTAGAGCAAAGCCACCGCCAAACAAAATCAATATACCCCATGGAACTTGCACCTGAACCGTTTTCCAGTCAAGCGCAAACCATTCCCTTTTTCCATTCAACTCCAACCCTTTTGCGCCATTTACCGGAAATACCATCAGCAGTACCCCCATGGCCATGGCTACGGTAGAATCGTGTAAAAATTTTGGATCCGCAAACAAATCCGACCAACCTGGAATTGTATACTCACCCAATAAAATGGGTCTACGAAAAATCCATAATAAAGCTGTGAGACAAAACACACCCGCCACGATTTTTTCAGCGCGATTCATCAATCCCAGAGCATCAAGTTCTTTTTGAATGATTTCATCACTCTCGGATGAAATGTTTACTAGCGGAAATGGGGCCACGAAACGACATAAATAGATCCATACAATTGGAATAAACACCATCACGATAGGAACCGCCAGAATCATCCACTGGAAAAAACTGATCTCAGAATTTTCCGGAAACATACTTTTATAGAATCCAGC
>DUAA01000049.1:5379-7385 GCA_012961055.1 Nitrospinaceae bacterium | reverse complement strand
GTTTATCAGAATAAGTTTGAATATGTGTCTCTCATTGAAATATCGCGTTCGCGCGAAAGAATGGAATTGGAGTTGGCTATGGAAGCCATTAAAGGTAAAAACGTGAAGTTGGGATTTGGAGGTTTAGCAGATATCGAATTCGTGGTACAGATTCTCCAGCTGAAGCACGGTAAAAAATTCTCGCGTCTCCGCCAAACCAACACTCTTACCGCACTAAAAAGTTTTGTCACACTCGGACTGGTTGATCAAGATATGGCAATAGGACTTCAAGATAGTTATCTGTTTCTGAGAAACCTGGAATGTGCCTTGCGGATCATTCGGCAGACTCCCACCAACACGCTCCCCAAAGATAATAAAGATGTGGCCGCTCTTGCTCGCTTACTCGAATACAAGGGAGATGATGTGAAAATTTTAGCAAGTGCATTGCTCACTGATTATAACAAACATACTCAAAAGGTCCGAAAACATTATCGTAAAACAATAGGAAACCTATTCCGGACCCACTAGCTCCCATTAGGCGTAGGGCCGATGAGCAAGTTGAATTTGAATAGCAAAGAGTTACTTTTCAAGCAAAAGACATTGCTTGGGTGCCGATTTGAAAATTGATAATTTCCCCATTTTTTTAGGAGATTTATTTTTGCTCCGTCCTCTGCGGCAAAATCAACCAAGCATACGATTCATTACTACTTGTTTTGAACATACCCATTAGCTCTTTTTAACTTTTGGGACTTCAAGCGCTACTTAGAGGGATATTTAATTAACGAAATCCTGCAATCCGTCATTCCAGATTCTATTTTAATAGGACCACTCATTCTTTCTGGTTGAGTTTATAATCGATGCTGTCAATCAGAGCCTGCCAGCTAGCTTCGATAATATTCTCCGAAACTCCAACGGTTCCCCATCTCGTATGATGGTCGCCGGACTCCACTAGCACTCGGGTTTTGGCGCGGGTACCTTTTTTTTCTTCCAAGATACGTACTTTGTAGTCGTAGAGGTTGACCTCTTCCAGTTCTGGATAAAATTTGATTAGAGCTTTTTTGATGGCTTTATCCAAAGCGTTAACCGGTCCTGTGCCTTCGGCGGTAGAAACTTCCTGAATGCCGTTGACCCTCAGCTTGACAGTGGCTTCGGAAATAGACTCTTCATCTTCCTTTCGTTTTTCAACAATGACTCTAAACCCGATAAACTCAAAAAAGATGCCTTTTTGTCCGAGCGCATCACGCATCATCAACTCAAATGAAGCCTCGGCGCCTTCGTACTGAAAACCCAGGTTTTCGGACTCTTTCAGCAATGCAAGAATTTTTTGAACATTTGGATCTTTGTCGTCGACGTCTAGTCCATATTCCTTGGCCTTATGAAGGACATTACCTTTTCCCGCAAGGTCGGAAACAAGAATGCGCTGATGGTTGCCCACTTTTTCGGGTTCAATATGCTCATAGGTCTGTGAATTTTTGCGTACTGCGCTGACATGCACGCCGCCTTTATGAGCAAACGCGCTCTTTCCTACAAAAGGCTGGTGATCCCAATGCGCCTTATTGGCGAGTTCATCGACAAAGGCAGAAACTTCTTTCAAGCTTTGCAGTTGGGCATTGGTAACGCAGTCAATTCCCATTTTGATTTTTAAATTCGGGATGATGGAAACCAGGTTGGCATTACCACAGCGTTCACCAATTCCATTGATGGTACCCTGAACCTGTTCAGCCCCGGCTTGAATGGCGTTGAGCGAGTTGGCAACGGCCAGCTCTGAATCGTTGTGGGCGTGGATGCCCATTTTTGCTGAGATAATTTTTTTTACCTCTTCAAAGATGGAACGCACTTCGTGCGGTAGCGTTCCACCGTTGGTATCACAAAGGATAATCCAGTCGGCACCGGCAGATTCGGCCTCTTTTACAGCTTTGATGGCATATTCAGGATTATTTTTATAGCCATCGAAAAAATGTTCAGCATCAAACAGGACTTCATCGCGTTGTTTTTTCAGGTAGGCGATGCTGTCAAAAATCATGCGT
>DUAA01000049.1:0-5194 GCA_012961055.1 Nitrospinaceae bacterium | reverse complement strand
TGCGTTGGACCTTTTCAAAAAAATCGATGTCTCTAGGGTTCGATCCGGGCCAGCCACCCTCTACATAATGTACTCCCAGTTCGTCCAGCTTGTGGGCGATGCGGATTTTATCTTCAACTGTGAAGGAGATACCTTCTGCCTGGGAACCATCCCGGAGAGTGGTATCATAAATTTTTATGTCACTCATATCTAAACGGCTTTCACTTTTTTGTGGTTTTCTTTTTGGTGTTTTTAGGTTTATCTTGCATTTTAAATGCATCGTGCAAGGCGTTGACGGCAAGTTTGGAATTTTTTTGTTCAATGATGCAGGACACTTTGATCTCTGAGGTACTGATCATCAATATATTTATTTTATTGGCGGACAAAGTTTTAAAAATTTGTGCTGCCACCCCGGAGTGGCTTCGCATGCCTGCTCCAACGATGGAAACTTTAGCAATTTTAGCATCGGAGAGAATCTGGGTAGCATGGATTTTTTTTGCCACTTTATCCATGATGACCAAGGCTTCGACTAGATCCTCCCGTGTGAGCGTGAACGACATGTCGGTATGCCCTTGCTCACTGATATTCTGAATGATCATGTCTACGGAAATGGAGGCAGACGCCAAAGGTTCAAAAATATTGGCAGCGATACCAGGTTGGTCGGGCACTTCTTTAAGAGTGATTTTAGCCTGGTTTTTGTCGCATATGATTCCGGAAACCACCGGTTGTTCCATATTTGAATCCTCCTCGCAGATTAAAGTCCCCCTGTCACCTTCTTTGAAAGAAGACTTAACAATCAAGGGCATCTTATATTTATGAGCAAACTCGACACAACGGATTTGTAGTACCTTGGCTCCCAAGCTGGCCATCTCCAGCATTTCATCATACGATACCACATCAAGCCGACGAGCCTGTGGCACCATTCTTGGGTCAGCGGTATAAACTCCATCAACATCGGTACAGATTTCGCATTGCTTTGCCCTCAGTGCAACTGCCAGAGCCACGGCAGAAGTGTCGGAACCACCCCGCCCCAAAGTCGTTACATCTCCTTCTGCATTGATGCCTTGGAATCCTGCAACGACGATCACATGATTTTTTTTCAACATTATTTTTGCCCGCTTGGTGTCAATATTTGTGATGCGAGCCCGGGTATGCGTATTATCCGTTTGCAGGCCAATCTGCCTTCCTGTCATGGAAAGGGCAGGAATACCTCGAGCCTGCAGGGCAATGGTCAATAGGGCTGCTGAAATACGTTCGCCAGATGACAGGAGTAGGTCAATTTCTCTTCTGGCTGGGTTTTTTGTCAGGTTGCGTGCCATTTTCAATAGCTTATCAGTTTCTCCCGCCATGGCTGAAACAACGACAACGATATTGGTGTTGGTCTTGCGGGTTTTTACGATTCGGTCGGCAACCTGTTCGATGCGCTCCACCGTTCCCACCGAAGTACCGCCGTATTTTTGTACAATTAAAGAATTTGTCATAGCTGATTTGTGAGAAACGCTGTCAACAAATCGGGAGCATTTGAGAATGATTTCCCCGATTCTAAAAGTTGTTCATCATATTGGCTTGAGTCTCCCGATGAAGCAGGATAAACCAGATAGGGAACGGGAGACCGATCGTATTTCATCATTTGGGCGGAACTCACATGGTTTACCACCACCATCATCTTTACATTTTTCAGGGTCTCCATAGCCTGTGCCAGTGGCTTTATGACCTCCATGTCGAAATCTTCGATCATCAAAATCTTATCGTCAATATCACCTTTGAGTGAAACTTCTTCTCCCGCTGAAATGTGGAGAAAAACGACATCGTTGTTTTCCAATTCCTTTAGGGTCGCAGAAACTTTAGCGGAATAATTGGTGTTTGAAAATCCGGTTGTGCCTTCCACATCGATAACTTTCATTCCAGTAAGGTTGCCGATGCCTTTAACCATCAGGGATGCGGAAATTATAGAGGCACTCTTATCATACCGTTCCTTGAAGGAGGGCAAGTCGGGAAGTTCTCCATTTCCCCAGAACCAAATGCTGTTCACGGAGTCTTTGTTTTCAGTAACGCGTTTTTTATTGTAGGCGTGATTATGCAAAATAATTTGTGCCTGGTTCATCACGAAAATTAGTTCCCGAGTTTCCTTTCCCTCTGGCATGAATTGGCGAATACCCTCGCCGATGAGTTCATTAGGGGGAGACAGCCTTTCTGTAATAGGCGGAGATTTAATAAACATCAGGTTGTGATAGCCGCCACCATGATGAAACCTAACCGGAATGTCGACCACTTGTTCTTGTAGAGTGTTCAGGAGAAGTTCTGAATCTTCATGAGAAAGAAGCCCGCCGGTATAATCTTTCATGACCATATCGTCATGGGTGGGTTGCAAAGTTATCAGGTCGCAACAGAGAGCAATTTCATCTGGTGCGGGTTTCAGTCCCAATCCCATGGCAGAAAGTAGCGCATGCCCGGAAGAATACTTTATTGGATCGAGGCCTAAAAGTCCCAAGCAGGAGACTTCATTTCCAGGATATAACTCATCGGGTATGGTTTGAACGGGTCCACATAGGCCGTTTTTTGTCAAGGAATCCAGATTTGGCGTATCGGCCAATTGTAAAGGGGTTTTATTGTCTTTTTCCGCAAAAGGTCTATCTGTTAGACCCGCTACGATAACAACTAAGTGTTTCATTTTTTTGGGTTAAAAGGGTTGAGTTGTCGAGTGAAACTGGAAAATTCCAATTATAGCTCAATTCCCCCTAATTCCTCAACTTATTGGGGGACAAAGGGTGGAAAGGTTTGGTGTGGAAAAAATGGGCTGGTAAAGCAATCCATAAGGCTATGGTTTAAATAAAATGTGAACTGATATATGCTGGTTTCCACTATCTACAGGCTTAATAAATTTGGGTAGAGAATTCGAGAGTACCTGTAATGATTTTCTTACACCCGACTAACTATATCCCAAAACAAGTTATAATTTTAAAATTAGTCTAGTATGGACGAAATACTGCTTATGTGGTACCGGTTTACGACCCCAGTTGGTTTGCCAATATGTGGATATTTAATCACCCTTATGGGACCGATATTTTTAACTGTTTATAAAATTCTGCAATTTTTATTTTTTAAGGCGCGGAAAACTTGTCCGTACTGGATGTGAAGCTTTCCAAAATGGAAGCCATGGAGCGTTAAGAAATTTATTAAGTTATCAAATAGGTGAACCGAAGGCGGAGGAAAAATGATTGTCGTTACGGGAGGGGCTGGTTTCATAGGCAGCGCATTGGTGCACGGTCTGAATCAGAAGGGAATTGAAGATATCTGGTTAGTGGATGAAGTAGACCATCCTAAAAAACAGTTAAACTTGAATGGACTTACTTATTCGCGATGGGTTGATAAGGATAAGTTTTTGCGGGAAGTTATAAGGGCGGAACTTCCTGCATGCTCTGCAATTTTGCATATGGGCGCTTGTTCATCCACTACGGAAACCAATGAGGTTTTTCTCCGGAAAAATAATTTTGAGTATACCCAATCCCTGGCCCAATATTGCGTGAAGAAGGATGTGCGTTTTATTTATGCCTCCAGTGCTGCAACTTATGGCGCTGGGGAAAATGGATATTCCGATGATGAGTCCATGTTGGAAATCTTGAAACCGCTCAATTTATATGGAGACAGTAAACAATGGTTCGACCTGTGGGCCAAAGAGGTAGGAGTGCTCAAGGATATTGTGGGACTGAAATATTTTAATGTGTTTGGTCCAAATGAATATCATAAAGAAGATATGCAAAGTATGGTTCGCAAGGGTTTTTTGCAGGTGAGGGATGTAGGCATATTAAACCTTTTCAAATCTTATAAGTCAGGGTATAGCGATGGAGGACAGGAAAGAGATTTTTTATATGTCCGTGACGCGGTGGCAATGACCCTGTTTTTTCTGGAGCATCAGGAAATTGGGGGCATCTTCAATGTCGGGTCAGGTAGGGCGAGAAACTGGAATGATCTGGCCTCTACGATCTTTCAGGTGATGAATAAAAAAACAGATATTAACTATATAGAGATGCCCGAATTCATTCGGGACCAATATCAGTATCACACTTGTGCTGACATGGAAAAATTACGCTCGGTGGGATATATGGAAACGATCACATCACTAGAGGAAGGGATTTTAGATTACGTCAAAAATTATCTGATTCCTGATAAACACCTTGGTTAGACCCCGCTCAAGTTAATACTAAAACCCCAGATCAACTGATTTTGTGTTTTTCCAAGATTTTTTCCAGAGTTTTTGTAGTGGAATGTCCTTCGACAATGGGTAATAGTTCAACCTTCGCTCCATAGCCTTCAACAATTTCTCGACCGACAACTTCATCAATTTTATAGTCAGCCCCTTTTACCAGAATATCTGGTCTGATCTCCTGGATAATTTTTTCTGGAGTGGTTTCTTCAAAGAGGGTGATGTAGTCGATATATTTTAAAGCGGCAAGAATATTAGCCCGTTCTCGTTCAGTTTTAATGGGTCGGTTTTCCCCTTTCAGCTTTTTAACTGACTTGTCGGAATTGAGCCCAACGACAAGAATATCTCCGAGGGCTTTTGCTTGTTGCAGGAACTCGATATGCCCACCGTGAATAATATCAAAACAACCATTGGTGAACACTATCTTTTTTTCTGTGCTTTTTGCGAGGCCGAGGATTTTTTTCAGCTCATCAAGTTCAAGAACGGTATGGGAGGTGCGAAGCATTTCATCGTGCAGGAATTCGTTGATTTCTTCCAAGGTCACCACTGCTGTTCCTACTTTACCGACAACAACACTGGCGGCCATATTTGAAAGCCATGCGGCTTCTTGAAAATTAAAACCACCAAACACTGCCATACTAAAAACGCTGATAACGGTGTCCCCCGCACCGGTAACATCAAAAACTTCCTTAGCGACGGTGGGGATGGACACGAATTTTTCTTTATTTTGATATAGCACCATGCCGTCTTTACCACGTGTGATAAGGATGGCCTGCGCTCGAGTTAGGTTTAAAAGATATTCAGCGGCCCGGCCCAAATCTTCTTTGTCTTCGATCTTGATAGGAACCGACCTTGCCACTTCCCTTGCATTAGGAGTGATGACGGTGGCTCCCTTATACAGCGAGAAATCTGAGCTTTTGGGATCGACAATGACAGGTTTTTTGGACTTCTGCGCCCGGTACATAATAGCTTTAATAACTTTATCGGTTAAAACACCTTTGTGGTAATCCG
>DUAA01000048.1:1554-7415 GCA_012961055.1 Nitrospinaceae bacterium | reverse complement strand
TAGGACCAACTCATAATTTAATCTGCGTTTAATTACCTGTTTTCGGAAATCCAGGAAATATTGGCAAATCTCTAACAGAGATAAACGGTCAGGCTCGCCATTGGGTTTGAGACAGGTGAAATTAAGTTGAAAATTGGTTTCCAGATCTGTGTGTTTATAAAGATAGCTCATCAATTTATTTTCATCCGAGGTGCTCTTGATCTCAAGAACCACCCGAATTTTTTCATCACTTTCGTCTCTCACATCGGTTAAAGGAGGGAGCTTTTTAGCGATGATTATTTCAGCGATCTTTTCTATCATCCGGGCTTTGTTGACGCTGTAAGGAATTTCCGTGATGATGATTTGCTTTTTGCCCCGGGGAAGAGATTCTGTCTTCCAGATTCCCCGAATTTTGACAGCCCCTGAACCGGATTCATAACCTCTTCGTATTTCAGGCTTGCTGGTGAGAATAATTCCTCCGGTGGGGAAATCCGGGCCTTTTATAAACTTCATAATATCCGCCACGGTTTGCTTGGGGGTGTCGATCAATGAAATTAAAGCGCCCATAACTTCTTTTAAGTTATGGCTGGGAAAAGAACAGGCCATTCCCACCGCAATGCCGGAAGCCCCGTTGACCAACAAATTGGGTATGCGGGAAGGCAATACCACAGGCTCTTTTAAAGTATTGTCGTAGTTAGCCCGAAAATCTACGGTATCCTTTTTTATGTCGCGTAACAAAAATGCCGTAATGGGGGTCAAACGTCCCTCTGTATAACGGTAGGCGGCTGGGGAGTCTCCATCGAGTGATCCGAAATTTCCTTTTCCATCAACAAGAGGGTACCGCATGGAAAAATCCTGAGCCATGCGTACCATAGACTCATAAGTAGACGCGTCTCCATGTGGATGGTATTTACCAAGTACCTCACCAATTATTTTGGCAGACTTAACATGTTTGCTTGCGGCATTCATTCCCATACTTTCCATGGCAAACAGGATCCTGCGATGGATGGGTTTCAAACCATCTCTCACATCAGGAAGAGATCTGGAGACAATGGTCGAAAGTGCATAGGTCAAAAACCTGTTTTCTAGTTCGTCTTGTAAATCAGAAGTTTTTACCTGCTCCATTGGGAATTACCAGTTTGGCATTTAAGAAAAGATACTTAATCCAGCTTGACGTTTGTTGTTGGCGATCTTATTTAGTTGCGAGATCAGGTATTTGAGCTCTGGGCGAGAGGTTTTCAACATCACCTTTTATTTTCAATAAGTTAGAGCCTGATACTTGGTATTCATTCTATTCTCGATTTTTATCAAGTATCTATATATTGTGGTCCTAAATTATTTATATACAATAGGGAAAGTCATTAAGCAAGTGAATTCAAGTATTAACAATGGTATCTCTACCCCAGTTTGAAGTTGTTAATGCAATTCTTTTCAGTAGGATGAAATCTTTTTTATGATGATGCCATCCTATTACTGCCGACGGGAATATTTTAAGTTTTCTTCCGTCCCATTATTATTAATATTCGGAAAATTGACCGATTAAGTAATTTTTAGTTTTTAAGGAGCGTTGTATGTCCGATCCCAAGCTGCAAGAGAAAGTAATTGATGCACTGAAGACCGTTCAAGATCCTGACCTGCACAAAGACATTGTTAGTCTTGGGTTTGTCAAAAATTTGAATATAGAAGGGGGAAGCGTCAAATTCGATGTTGAGCTGACCACACCTGCCTGTCCGGTGAAAGAGCAATTGAAAACAGAATGTGAAACAAAAGTCCAGGCAATCGATGGGGTCGAAAAGGTTGATGTCAATATGACCGCTGTTGTTAGATCGACTGAGCACGCTCAACCTGTTTTGACGGGTGTGAAAAATATTATTGCTGTGGCTAGCGGGAAGGGTGGGGTAGGTAAATCCACGGTCAGCACTAATCTGGCTATTGCGCTATCGATAACAGGTGCTCGAGTTGGATTAATGGATGCAGATATATATGGTCCAAGTATCCCGCAGATGATGGGTATCCCTATTTCTTCACCTAAAGTGGGCGAAGAGAATAAATTTTTCCCGCATGAAAAATACGGTTTAAAAGTGGTTTCTGCAGCATTCCTAACCAAACAAGGGCAGCCCTTGATGCTCCGCGGACCCATGTTAGGCGGTATTATTCAGCAGTTTTTGCAAAACGTGGAGTGGGGCGAGTTGGATTATCTAATCATTGATCTTCCGCCGGGTACAGGTGATGTGCAGTTGACTCTGACCCAGAAGGCTCCAATTTCCGGTGCGGTTGTCGTGACCACTCCGCAAGAAGTAAGCCTGATTGACGCAGACAAGGGTGTGAAAATGTTTCAACAGGTCAAAGTTCCTCTTCTCGGCATTGTTGAAAACATGAGCCATTTCATTTGCAATGGTTGTGATAAAAAACATTTTATCTTCAGGCAGGGCGGTGGGAAGAAGTTGGCCGATAACTTTAGCATTCCACTGCTTGGAGAAATACCGATTATTGAAGAAATTGCTGAAGGCGGAGACTCTGGAATTCCAGTTGTCATTGCTGATCCGGGATCTCCTGCAAGTATGGCATATAAAGATTTGGCTGGGAAGGTAGCTGCCCAATTGAGTATCAATCAGGCTAATAGTGGTGAAAAAGTCTCGGCTAACTTTGAACTGGCCTGGAAAAGCTAACCAGCAATATCTATTTATGTTCCCCAAAGGCCTCCCTGTTGAAGGAGGTTGGCGTGGATATACAAGCTGTGCATGCAATACTTATGCGTTGCCTTGAATTAAAAAGGACAAATAATTATGGCAGTTCCTGCACCAAAGAGTATCAAACAGGTTGACGAGTCTACTCTGGGTATTTCCTGGAACGATGGGCATGACTCAGTTTATTCGGTTAAGTCTTTACGGGAAAGTTGCCCGTGTGCAAATTGCATTGATGAATGGAGCGGAAAAAAGATGATTGCCCCAGGTTCTATAACCGATGATATTCGACCCAAAAACATCAAGGCAGTTGGGCTTTATGCCATCCAATTTTATTGGAATGATGGGCACGATACCGGTCTTTATACCCATGAACTTTTGCGTCAAATTTGTGAATGTACGGCCTGCAAAAGTAAAAATACTGCAAACTAGGCTTTTATCTATTGATTTCTGTGACATATTCGCCACAGTAAAAATATGGAATTGCAATGTGGCTATGTGATGATAATGTTTGATGGTTGTTCCTCTGCTGTTAAATCCTCCCCAATTTCTTACCAATGGTGGAGGGACCTCCTGACAAAATGCCAAGGGCAGTAGGTGAATTTATTATGCTATTGGGTAACATTTTGGCCATTGAGATTATTACGAGAAAACAAATATTTTTCCAATTATTGAGCGGTCAGGCTCAATCAAATGAAGAGTGCTTGAGAATACAGGCTTAAGCGCTCCAACCCGAACGGGAGCAGCGGTCAAGTTGCTCCCGTTTTTTGTTGCCGGCGGCAGGCCACGTTTAGCAGTTTGTTGAAAAATTCTATTGCCTGTCATTTTTGAGAGAAGCGAAGAATCTCTGGAATTAAGTAAATGACCTTAGGAGAAGGGGTTGTTTAAGCTCAACGTTCAATCTTTCTTGATTTACCTTCTTGATTGATAGAGGCATAGGTAAATACCGCTTCTATCACGCAATAGCGTTCGTTCTCCAATTCCTCAAAGACTGGTTTGCCCCAGACTTCCAGCTTAAGTGGGATTGAGGAGTTTTCAATTCGGGTACACTTCCCATAGCAGTAAACCACATAACCTGCATTCATAGGCTTGTAAAAAGTTGTCCCATTGACCCGGACAGTGACTACTCTACCTCTAGCATTTTCCTGGGCCAAAATATCCTCGCAAATATCGATCTGCGACATGATCCAACCGCCGAAAATATCTCCGTTTGAGTTAGTGTCCGTTGGCATTGTCAGGGTGCGTAATAAAAGGTCTTCATCGGGTCTCTATCTGTCAATGCTGATCTCCATGCGGGATCAATAATAAGATGTAGACGGCTTATACCTTTTTACTCCTTCGAGGTAGAAAGGCTTAGATTGGGCAATAAGTTTTCGTAATTCTTGCGACGATGATTGGATAAGGGAAGGTTACCGCAATTCCCTCAACGCTGCCCCTTTTTGGGGCAGTTCAGAGTTTGCAGTATATAGAAAAGGAGGCAATAGGATTACGGGTATAGACCTAATACCACCGAACATGGCTCGGCTACATGCCTACTTTTTCTCGGACTTCGTCCATCAGTTTGGCATCAATAGTAGTGGCTCCTTTTTCCAGAGCAAAACTGACGACTGTCCTTTTCGCCATGCCGCGGACAAAAAACGGGACTTTTTTGATGCGCTGTTCCGCTTCTTCGGTCCAAATGAGATCGTCTTCCGGATTGGTTTTTTTTAGCTCTTCTTTAGCTTCGGCCAAAGAGGAACTGACTGACGCCATAGGGGCTTTGCTGATACTGGTGGCACCACCCATTTCTACACCCAGTTTACTAACAAATTCTGTTTCGAATTTATTGGTAAGCATGGCGATGCTATGTCCGCATTTTTTGCATTTGAATTTCATGACCAGATTGGTTTTTTCCTCCGGCATTATGCCTTCAACCTGTACTTCCATTTTTACATCACAAGGGATACAAAGGAATTTCATTACGTCTCCTGTATAAAAACTATTTGGTGATAAATTTTTCGATATTGTCAACGGCAGCCGCTATGGCCTGGCCTGTAACAGAATCCTTAAACTCGTTATAAAAAAGGCTTCCGCTGGTTTGGGATACCCGTGTGTCGAACGGAATCTTACCAATGTAGGGAATTTCTTTTCTTTTGGTTAGTTTATGTACGTCTTCGCCAGCAAATAACTTACCTTCTTTATCGCAATGCGGACAAACATAGGTCGCCATATTCTCGATCAACCCAATAATAGGTACTTTCATTTTATTGTTCTTAGTGATTGATTTAGTGACAATATGTTGGGAAAGCGGGGAGGGGATGGTGATTTCCACCACTCCTGCCAGTTCGGGAATGAGAGAACGGATATTATCTATGCGATCACTTCCGGGAGGCATGTCAATGAGGAGATAGTCCAGTTCCCCCCAGTTGGTATCTGCCAACAGTTCACGAGTGGCAGTGGATTCCATAGTGCTGACCCAGACTGCCGTAGCATCGGTTTCTTCTGTCCACATGACCGGTGTGTCGGCAGTTTTTAGAAGCATATCCATGGACATGATCCGGATCTCTTGATGACCGACACCCGGCTCCAGGCCATCGTCTTTCATTTTTAGTTGTACGTTATTGCCAACTCCTAAGAGGTGGGCTATGCTCGGTCCGTTTAAGTCGGCATCCAGAATTCCAACTTTATGGCCTCGATCAGCCAGGCAGGAAGCTATATTGGCGGTAATGGAGCTTTTACCGACACCCCCTTTACCACTCATTAAAGCCACTTTGTGTTTAATTTTATCGAGCCTAGCTCGCAGTTTTTCTCCTAAAACGGTTACCTGCCCGATGATATCGGATCCACCATCTCCTACCAGATCCTCATAAGTTTTCATGAAAAAACTCCTAAATATTCCCAAACGGGTCTTGATGATTTTTGAGTTACAACTTTTCATCATAAAGTAAAAGCCGCTTATTTTAAAGGTTTTATTGGACTTTCTGTTAAATAGAACTCCGACCAAAAAATATATTTATCTAATTTATCGGATTTAGGTTGCCCCTGAGGTTTGTCTGATTTAGATTAATGGGTTTACCTGACAAGAGTTTAGGGAATGATTTTAAGGATGATGAAAAATGGCATTATCAGAAGAAGATAAGCAGTTGATTAAAGAGGAAGAGAAAATTCTGGAGAACACATTAAAGTCGTTATGTCAGCAGCTACCTAAAGTGCAGGCTG
>DUAA01000048.1:0-1507 GCA_012961055.1 Nitrospinaceae bacterium | reverse complement strand
TGACCCGTCAAGTGGTCAATGAGTGGAACAATGAAGAGAGGCAGCCCCTGGTTTCCGATGAAGCCGTGGCCCACGGCGTTTTTGATATTCGAAAAAATAGTGACAAGGCTCTGCTCGAGTTGATCCAGGAACCTTATTTCGGAAGAGTTTGCACGAATGAGGAAGATGGTAGTGAGGTGTCATTTCTTATCGGTAAAAAAAGTAATATAGAAGCAGGTGTTGTGGATTGGCGCAACGGTCCCATTGCTTCGCTTTATTTTAATTATAAACAGGATGAAGAGTTTTTCGAGGTCATCAACCAAAGAGAACGTGCGGGGCATATACAATTGCGCCGATCCTATAAGGTTGTGGATGGGGAATTGATCCAGATAGATACTCCTGAAGGGATGTTTCGCAAAAACGAAGGGTGTTGGGGAAAACTTGATGTCGAGGATGAAGTCGCCGCACATCGCTCTAGAGGGATTGGTTCTAAAGAAAAAGGTCTGCCGAGTATTCTTTCATTAATTACCAAAGACCAGTTTGAGCTAATTACCAGTGACCCGGATCGACCTGTCATTATCCAGGGTTCAGCCGGGTCCGGTAAGACCACAGTTGCTTTGCACCGCCTTGCCTGGCTCCTGCATGAAGAAAATTCGTCAGCGCAGGCGATGAAAACCCAGGTGTTGGTTATGAACAGGTCGTTGCAGATTTATGTGAGTGCTACCCTGCCGTCAATGGGTATTGAGGATGTGAAAACTGCAACTTTTAATAGTTGGGCCATGTCCATAATTCGAAAAGCGGTTAGTGGGAAACCATTTTTTAAGTTTTTAAATGTTCCTTCATTTGTTGAGGAAATAAAATTTTCTGAAGAAATTCTACAAGCTCTTGAAAGCTGGGTTGAAAAACAAAAACACGCGCTGGATGTTGAAGTCGATGAGATATTTAAAAAATGGCCAGGACAATTAAAAGCCTGGAGAAATACTGCAACTACTTCAATATTGCCTCGCCTCAGGGATTTCACCCATGACATCAAAGAATCGAATCTGCCAAAGTTTGACAAGGATACATGTCTGGAATTTCTGAAATGTAAAGTTTTAGATATGGAAAATTACATTCAGGATATTTATAATTTGTTGGGAGACTCTGAGCATTTAAAGGTGTATCTGCCTTCACATCCCAAGCTGGATTCCAATCTAGATTATCTAAAAAGATTGACAGAAAAAAACCAGGCAAAAAATAATCTGGACTATTTTGACATGTCCTTGATTCTTCGTCTCATCCAAATTAAAAACGGGGGACTGCCGGATGGGACAGGAGGCGTTGTTTCTCTCGATCATTTAGTAATCGATGAGGCGCAGGATTTTGGTCCGGTTGAATTCGCTATCATGATGTCTGCGGTCAGGGATAAAAACCAGGTAACCATAGTGGGTGATGTTGCTCAGAAAATATTGTCAGCAAGAAAGTTTATTGGCTGGAATAAGGTAGTGAGTAACCTGGGGTTGGAAGAGGATTCAATAATTCGTCTTGA
>DUAA01000047.1:425-1307 GCA_012961055.1 Nitrospinaceae bacterium | reverse complement strand
ATCGTGCCTGGCGTGTGCCGAGGATATACCAGTTGATGAATGGAAAGCAAAAAACTGCACGGACTATGCAACCGGTGCCGACTTTATTAAGAGAGAGGCTTGTAGATATGAATGATAACAGTGAAAATATTGAAATTGTGGATTCCATGATCGCAGAGGGAATGAAAAGGATAGCCTATTACAACACCCTCGAGCAATGGCCGATATTGGATATCAAGCCTGAAAAATCAATAGAGGATGAAAAAACCAGTATCGCTAATTTGGAAGATATCCGAAGACGGTTGGTGCAAGAGAAATGGAGTACGATGTGAGCCTGATACCACTAACTCGTTTGTCTGGAATCGAACTGACCGTTGTCGCCGTGACCGCCATATTTTTGGTGGTCGCTGTGGTTGGAACTATCGTATTATTGTCGTGACTAAAAGAAGAAACTCTTGACTTTGGTCACGGTTTGTGATATAATATAAAGATGAAACAAAAAAATATTGTTGCTAACTTGTCACCGGCTCGGACCCGGTTACGGGGTTATTCCCGTGTGTTTTGGTCTGACAAGGACCCGTTGCTGAGTGTAGTTATATCTACTAAGGCGGGGTCGCAACTTTTTACTAAGGAGAAATAAATATGGATTTTTGGAACGAATTGGGTATTAGAACCCAGAAATGGGTGGCAAAGCATCACTTTCCCATCATAATGTTATTGACCATAGCGGTCCTGTTTGTAGGAATGGCGACAAGTTGCCCAGCCTACGGGAGCAACTAATGGTCAAAGAGATTTTATCAGAATTTGAAGAGACCAACTTGGGTAATCGCATCGTGAAGGGTGTCCAAAGAAAACGACAAACCTTATCCGAAATTTACGAGCCTGACGATGGCCAGCCTACTG
>DUAA01000047.1:0-263 GCA_012961055.1 Nitrospinaceae bacterium | reverse complement strand
TGGAGTTGATAATGACATTTGAGGATTCTTTTGACATCGAGATATCGGATTTAGAGATTGATGATATTCACACGGTTGCGGATGCGACAACCTTTATTATGGAGAAAATACATGGCACAAGATAAGGAAATAAACATACACGAGGAAATCGTCAAAAGGATAAGCGAGCAACTGGAAGATTCCCGTACCGCCCACGACAAGGTATGGGCCGAGAACAAGAAACTAAAGGTCGAAGTGGAACAACTCAAAATCGAAAACACACT
>DUAA01000046.1 GCA_012961055.1 Nitrospinaceae bacterium | reverse complement strand
GCCGCTGCGTGTCGGGTTTGACCTGCTGGAGGCAAATCAATTTTTGTAATAAATTAAAAAGATAAATAAATCGTTTTGTACCTTGATTAGGCTGTGGCTGAAAATTGGCCTGGGCATCTTGTTCTACGGTTCGGTAAGACTTGAAGGTAGCACCCAACACAACAATGTAGCAAATGAAGATGACTGAAAATCTAAACAACAGCCCGTAATTGACCACAGCTAGGAAAATGGTCAAAAGTTCTGGCATCTCCCTATGAAGATAGCCTTCTCGAGCTGGCGTTCGACTGATTTGGACATGGCAATCATGGTTGTCAATTTTTAGTTGGAACAGCCTCACACTGTTGCCAGCTTCCTGGTCTCTCACGTAGATTAGAGAGATTGACAGAGCGAAAAACACGAAGGCCATGCTAAAGAAATTCATCAGGCTGATTTTCCACTGAATCATCTTCCTATAGAATGGCTTATGCCCTTTGACCACAAATACAACGCGCAGTGCTGCCAAAGTGAAAGAGTAGTTGAGAGACATGTTAATGCAAATGTTGACTGCCCACCAGAGAGTTGGGAACAAAATCCAGCGTGTTTGCTCGCTGAAGTAGCCTAATAAATAAAATCATTTTAGAAATGGTTGCAAGAAGAATTTTAAAATAAATATTTCTTGCCAGGAAATTGCGCCATATTTGTGACTAAGAAAACCAAAATGGAGAACAAGGAGACGATGGAATTCAAGAGCGTTGTAGCATTGCAGACATTACCCATTTCTTTACGATTTTTCACAAGGGTCACTATCGTAATGAAATTGGCCGGGATGGCAATGCAAACCAGAAACCCATCGATGACCACGTACATCAGATTGACTTTGACTGTGGCTTGATCCAGTTCCGGTCCAACAAAGCACGAGTTGTTGTTGACGAGCAGCATTTTTTCTTTGATCAACTACGTATAATGACTAATGATTCACTGAGATGCTTCTGTAGTACGAAATGACTCTACTTGACAAGTATCAGTTCATAACTATTTATTCATGATCGCATTTGCGCTCGCACTCGCACTGCGCTCGCACGCGCATTATGTAGTAGAGCAAGCATTCTCTACTATACTTCTAACAAAACTATACGTACATAAGTACATACTTTCTTCTCTCTTCTCTCTTTTATCATGCTCTCTTTTACGAGGAAATAGACGTCCACAACACAGTTGTGGAACGTGGATGGCGGCACACATTAAAAATGACGAAATGGATACAATTTTTGGCTAAAAACCGGTTTTTCCGGAATAACTTTTTTCCGGTTCCGGAAAAAATTCATTTCACAGA
>DUAA01000045.1:1026-1313 GCA_012961055.1 Nitrospinaceae bacterium | reverse complement strand
TAATCCAAACCCTCTACCCGGCACCACCAGTACTTTATTTTCCGCCAACCTTCGCGCAAATTCCACTTCATCCTGTATGGGAGATTTCGGGAAGAAATAAAACGCACCTTGCGGTTTCACCACTTCATATCCGATCCTTGTTAACTCCTTATATAAAAAATCTCGTTTACGACGATACTGTGCTATATCCACCGTCACATTCTGAACCTGTTTAACCACGCGCTGCATGAGGGCCGGTGCGTTCACGAATCCTAATACCCGGTTGCAGAAGATCAGGCCCGCCATGA
>DUAA01000045.1:0-971 GCA_012961055.1 Nitrospinaceae bacterium | reverse complement strand
AGCGCAATGTCCTTGGAATACGAGGTGATGTATATGCTGTTAGGGTAAAATTCCATGATGTTTGGAGCTTCCACATCATCGAACACGATTTTTTTATATGGATCGTCTGAGATCAAGTAAATCGGATTTCCGAGCCGTTCAGAATATGTTTTTAGTATGTCGGCTAACTGCTCCAATTCTTTACGCGAATAAACCACTCCGGTCGGGTTGTTGGGAGAATTAATGATGACCGCCTTGGTTTTTTCGTTGAGCGCGTTTTCCAAGGCCGTAAAATCAAGATGAAAATTATCCAGCGTTGGCACAGCCACCGCCTTTCCCCCATGATTGTCAGCATAAAACAGGTATTCCACAAAATAAGGCGTGAATATAATGACCTCATCTCCTGGGTTGAGCAGGGTTTTCAAAGTGATATTCAGCCCCGCCGCCGCACCGCATACCATCACCACATCGTTGGCAGAAAGTTCCACCTTACATTCCGGAGATAGGGATTCGGCGATCACTGCACGCACATCAGCAAACCCGGCATTGGGCATATAACGATGCAGTCCAGGTGATACATCTTGCGCTACTTCTACCAATGCTTTTCGAACCTCCTCCGGCGGTTCAATCACGGGGTTACCGAGGGACAGGTCGAATACATTTTCCTCACCGGACTCCTGTTTCAGCCGGATACCTTCCTCAAACATTTTTCGAATCCAAGAAGATTTCTCCATGAATCCGCTTAGCTTGTCCGAAATCGTCATATTAAGAGCTCCACTATTAATACACTCGAGAAAATTTCTTGAGTTGATTTTCTATACCCAGTTAAATTTGCAGATTCATCCATATCATATTCCGGGATTAACAACAACGCATGTTATCTTGCAATGAAATCGTATTTCGAATATCCTTTTTCTCCATGACGACTCCCATCATCCAATTTATTGATGTCTATAAAACTTATCAAAGTGGGTCTCAGCCGGTAGCAGCAT
>DUAA01000044.1 GCA_012961055.1 Nitrospinaceae bacterium | reverse complement strand
GTTCTATTTGAAGGAGAGTGACGTTTCAACAACCCTGAACCGAAAGCACAGTTAAGGCAAATTAAACTATGGGTTAAAGAGATATTGACTTAGTTGCCTAGGACAATCCCTATTATTTCTTTCCTCAAGGTTGAATTGTTTGAGGGAATTCATTTATAGTGGGCATAGCTAACCTTTCTGGGAAAAACATGAAAAGCCTCTCCCTGAGCATTGTTCTCACACTTTTTTTAACATCCATTCCTTGGGCTCAGAGTCCCGATGGAGCGCAGCAACGAAAATTACTACGAACCGGGCAGTTGGTTTTGGAAGAAATCCAAAATTCACCCGACAGCAAAATTCCCGACAGCTTGATTGCCAAAGCCAAGGCCATTATAGTTTTCCCCACAATGATCAAATCCGGGTTTTTTGTGGGCGCTCGATACGGTACAGGGTTTGCCTCGTCACGTGACAGAGATACTGGCGCATGGGGTGCACCTGCTTTTCTTTATACTGCCGGCGGTAGTTTCGGATTTCAATTCGGCGCCGAAGTGGTAGATCTGATTTTACTCGTTATGACACAGAGGGGATTGGAAGGACTGCTCAGCGAAAAGTTCACGCTAGGTGGAGACATCGCAGTAGCAGCAGGCCCTGTTGGACGTCATGCCGAAGCATCGACAGATATTTTCATGCAAGGAGAAATGTACTCCTATTCAAGAAGCAAAGGACTTTTTGCCGGAGTTTCTGTGAAAGGAGCGATCATCACATCGGATGTCGATGCCAACCAAGCTTATTATGGGGCACCGCTCACCGCCGAGGCTATCCTTCTTTCCAACCAAGTTGGCAAAATCCCTGAATCCGGAAAACAATTCATACAAGTCTTCAACCACCTGGCTCCCTATAGAACAAGAAAATAGGCAAGAGCAGTAGGAAGGGAGTGGTTAATCGATGATTAAATAAATTAGTCCTTATTTGGAATCCAATTCCCCTCAAACGGCACAATGCTCATAATAAATCACTACAAAAAGAGCCAACCCTTTCGAGCTAACTCCTTTTTTAATTTTGATGGAACTGGAAAGAGCTTTCTAAGTCCCGTGCTTGCAATGTTTAACCATAGCTTAACCTTTCAGGACATGAATATAAGTGAATAAGAAATCACACATGCCCCGAAGGGTAGAGCGGTCAAACCTCTGACCTCTTGAAGGCTATTTCACTTATTGCACGCGCTCACGAATTTTAGCGCTCAGGATATCTAGAGTGATGACCACGATAGCTATGGCAAGTAACGCCGTTCCAGCCTCGTTGTATTTCAGAAGATTGATCCACTGTTGAAGCAGGAA
>DUAA01000043.1 GCA_012961055.1 Nitrospinaceae bacterium | reverse complement strand
CAGGCCTCAACCCCTTGTTTTAAGCGCTTTAGATGTTCTTCATCGGCCATGATGTGTTTTTTGGTTTAAATGTTTGGAATAAAAGTTCTAAATATTATTAATTCTTATTCCCGTCAGCTTTCCCGCAGGAAATAATAGTTCCTACTACACCTTGGATATGTGAGTAAATCAAAGGTGAGTTCCCAAGAACCCCATTATTTATGGTTTGGGACTACATAATAAATTCCATATATACTATCCAGCCTACCATTGAGAGTATCAGAACCGCATAACCGGTGTGGACCCAAATTGTAAAAATAAGGTTTTCTTTTCGTTTTTCCTGCGGTTTTTCTTTCAATTCACTTCTCTTTTCTTGCCTTAACTTCAGCGGCATGTGCTCTGGCTCGCTTAAGCATGGCAGCTCTTTCCTCTGCGGTGAAATCACTTCTTGGTGTTGGGCCTGGTACGCCACCTCCGGTTGGTTTGGGCTTAACTGCTAGTTCAATCGGTTTAGGCTGAGAGACTGGTACGGGGTCAGCAGATGTGTCAGTATTTGAAACTTCGGGGTTTTCTATGACCGCTGAGACTTCTTCGGGGCATTGTACAGTTTCAACAACTTCTGTTGGTGGAGCTTCAGCGACAGCTTTTTTCTCTGCTTCTAGTCTTTCTAGTTCTTTCTTTTCCCGTTTGCGTTCCTGAATTTCCATTGCACGAAGAAAGGGGGTCTCATTATTGGCCATTGCGGCTTTTGAACCCCCACTGGCGCGAACATTAACATTGAAATGAAAATCCCTGACCGGCTCACTCATTAGTGTTTCTCCCTCTATTTTAGAATCTACTTATAAGATATATTTTATAAGAAACCTAATGGAAGTGCATGTTTATTTTTATGCTCAAACGAGGTAGCGGGGAAAGATTGTTTTTAAATTAACAATAATTTTCGGCTGGGACGAATTCTTTACCTAGAGCTTTGGCGACTTCGGGATGAGTGACCGCTCCAAGGCAAACATTGAGTCCGGCTCGTAATGCTCGGTTTTCTTTCATCGCTTTCCGATAGCCCTTTTCAGCCAATTCTAATGCATAAGGAAAGGTAGCGTTGGTGAGTGCGAAGGTCGATGTTCGTGCTAGGGCACCGGGCATATTTGACACACAGTAATGGATCACTCCCTCAACCTCAAAAATGGGATTGCTATGTGTGGTTGGACGCGAGGTTTCGAGAATGCCGCCTTGGTCGATCCCGACATCAACCACGACTGACCCTTTTTGCATATGGGTTAACATCTCCCGTGTAATGAGTCGCGGAGCTTTTGCGCCAGGAATGAGCACCGCGCCTATGACTAG
>DUAA01000042.1 GCA_012961055.1 Nitrospinaceae bacterium | reverse complement strand
ACAAAAAGAGCTGCAGCTGACACCAGAAAAAACAGAAAGCTGTACGAGGTATGCTCGTCAAACTCCCCTTCTTTATATTCTTTTTTATTTTCTTCTTCTGCCAATTTATTTCCCGATCCTAAAGCGATTAAATATTAAACCAAGGTGTCACCCACACATACTTGATATTGAAACCCAACCTAAGAACAATTTTTATGACAATACCCATCATGATGAGAAAAAGTTCAATTTTAAGAAACATTCTCAGAAAGCCAACGGCCTTGAGCGCCTTGCGTTCCATGAAGAAATAGATCGCTGTCCCCACTGCAAAATATCCTAATATCACAGCACCACCAAACAACATAGCCCCATTGTACGTTCGCACCCCAAATGCATAGGGAAGATCCACATTAACTAAAGCCACCACTTTATGTGGGTCCCAGTATTGCCAAGGCATAAAAAGGTTCCAACCTGGCCCCCTCAGAAAAACTCCCATGATGATCAAAGCAATCCAGAGAACCAAAAAACCAAAACAATAAACCCAAATCGCTGCTTTTCTTTCGTGGTACGTGTAATAACCATTGCCCAAGGGATTCACATCCAAATACGGGATCAGCATCAATCCAACAATAATAAGAACGGGAGCCACAACCCCAGCAAACCATGGGTCGAAATAAACAAGAATGTCCTGCAGCCCAAGGAAATACCAGGGCGCTTTGGAAGGATTGGGAGTTTTTGTTGGATTCGCCGCTTCTTCCAGTGGAGCATCAATAACGATGGACCACACCGTAAGGGCAATAATAGTAAGAATCGCACAAAGAAACTCCAATCGGACCAAATAAGGCCATACATGAAGTTTTTCTGGTATTCCTTCTACTTTTTTCTTTATTACCGCTGCTTGAGCCATTTTCTCTTATCCTCTATCACAGATCTGTCTTTTTAAAGAGGGCCGGAAATTCCACCATCTTTACGGATTCGCCAAAAATGCACAATCATCAAGGCCCCAGCAACCAAAGGGATAAAAATACAATGTAAAACGTAAAACCTTAATAGCGCCGGAGGCCCTACAACACTACCTCCAATCAGCAAGGCACGCACATCATACCTTGGCGTCGCCCCAACATACTCGGCAAAGGGGCCCTCATTACCCAAAAATGGTGTTGCACGCGCCATATTGGTACCTACCGTAACTGCCCACATCGCCAATTGATCCCAAGGAAGAAGGTAGCCAGTAAAACTGAGTAATAGGGTAAATGTCACCAATAGCACCCCAATAACCCAGTTAAATTCCCTTGGGGGCTTATAGGAACCAGTTAAAAAGACCCGAAACATATGCAACCACAC
>DUAA01000041.1 GCA_012961055.1 Nitrospinaceae bacterium | reverse complement strand
AGGGAAATTTGCCAATCTGAAGTGTGCGAATAGCACGCGAGGGAGGCTAAAATTTTATTCCGACTAGCCGTCAAGCCATTTGTGGGAGCCTTGACTATGCGGTTTTTGGGCATGGTCGAGGCGTACGCAGGGCGTCTGGAGCCTATTGATTAGCCGCGAGGTGAATCGATTTTTGTGACATGGAGTCCCAAAATCTTTATTGAGGCGAGCGGATGGCGCGCCTAGTCAGGTGTAATTTGACTATTCAAAACCTGATCGCGTCTTCCTTCAAAATAAAAGCCAATGATTAGGTTGTATGTTAAGACGGGGTTTGACCGCTTTGTGACTCAGTTTGTTGGGAAGTTTTTGCATTTCCCAACAAACAGCGAAACATCGCTTAACTATTAAGCAGCTTCATGTTCAACCTTGGTTGAGCTGAACGCTTCGGTTATTTCTCCGGAAGCTCCTTGGATATGAAGTTTTAGAACGAGGTTGTCACCCTAAAAGTGGTTCATCATGTGAGCTGGTATGTCGATAACCCGTGTGATGGGCATACGTGTACCACGGTTTATTTGATGCTTGTCTTGGCCATTTTCGCCAAAGGCATCAAAGTATTTTCCACCTCCCATGGTGTCTATCGTCGCAATGAATTCTTTTTCCTTTTCATCCTCCTCCCACATTACCTTATAATCATAAGCTACTTTATATATCCGTTTTAATTTACATGGCTGGTGACGTAAGTCACCAGGTTTTGAAGAGCGTAGAAAACAATCACCATGGTCCCAGTGTATTACAACTAGTGGCTTGCTTCCATACCTTCAGAAAATAGTGTTAAAAGCCGCTGTTTTAGCATCATGATCATGGCGATAACACTGACCAGAGTACAGGATGAGTTGCGGATACCCCCGAGTGCATTTGCAGTGAATTAAACGGCAGTCACAGGCAAGGCTTTAAGGCCGTAATAGATATGCGCACCGCCAGTAATTAGGGCATAGCACTGATACAGGTGTTCACAAGTACCCGTAACAAGCCATAGAGGATGCCAGCATGGCTTGCATACAGAGGGGATTTACAAAAAAAAGTGGGAGGATAGTGTTGGTTCAGGGGGCTTAACGGCAGGTGTAGAGGTGATAAGGTTCAGGTGAATTCAAGCTATTCTTAATAATCTAGGTTTTAAGAATAGCTTATTCGGTCAACAGAGGATGCTTAAACTGCGGCAAGCAAACGGGTCTGCAAGGTATTTTGTTAGCGTTTAAAGAGCAAAAAGTTCGCGCATTTTTTGTCCAGGATATTCGGCTCTCATAAAAGCTTCTCCTACTAAAAAAGTATAAATGTCATTGTCCAG
>DUAA01000040.1 GCA_012961055.1 Nitrospinaceae bacterium | reverse complement strand
TTAACAAATTCACCATATTCCCTGAAAAGTGACACACTGTGCACATGTGTGAGGAGCAGCAGTTTAAAATGAGGCCCCCATTTCGTTAAGTAGATGTAGAAGAGGAGGAGAACGACACGGCGTGGCCTTGAAAAGCTCAGCTCGTTTGTTGTTGTTCCACACTGTGCAAATTAAGGGCGGGCCGCAATTTAATTCAAGATAAAAACCTGCCCCCCATTCAATTGGACTAAGTAACAAAAGAAATTCCATGACTCTTGGAAAATCCAATAACTGATATTGTTCGGCATTGGCAAATAGCCGATTGAATTTCCGCCACAGGGGTCCCTTTATGTACATATTACATATCTGGCCGGCCTTCTAAATAGTACATTGCATTATTAATATTGATTAGGTGCACAGCTCAGTTGGTGATAATTATTGGTGCAGATGAGGAATATTGTTCATTCGATCGAGTAATGAAAAATGACTTCAAATTGGTGGGACAAAAGTGCCTAAAATTGTGTCAAAAGTGCCCCAAAGTGTTACCATCAATTGAGCGAACACTCAAAATACATATGTACATAAATAGTATTTTGAAGGACGACGGCTAATGGAACGTTAGATTTCATGTCAAAAGCACAGTATTTTTGAAAAGCATGGCACCTTAAACTTTTGACATTTTATAAAAAGTTATACTGTACTACACAACATCAATCTCCATCCATTCATGTGCTTGCGGCGGCGGGGCTTCAGTGGCCATTACAACTAGATAGCCCGTAGTCCGTAAAATAGATTGAGTGGGGAGGAGAAAGTCAGTACACATACAGTGCGCTAGTGTGAGTGCACTTCGTGTGAAATGCACTTTTTTGACAAGTAGCCGTAGTAGTAGTTTGTGTTGTTGCTATGTTGGTTGTAGCACTTGTGGGCAACATGGAGAAAAAGTGGCCAAGAAAATAAGAAAATTTTTGCTATGTAATGAATTGTGGAACCGCTGAAGCTCATGATGAATTTTCCTCCCCCGCCTCCTTTGCTTTCTTTTTGAAAAATAGCTCCGGCTATCATGGATCATTTGTTATGATGCTTTGTTGTTATTGTTGGCTTGAATCATGATGATGGGCCACAGGCGCTATCATTGCTCCCTGATGTGCTCCAATTTTCCTGTGGAGCAAAAAACTACAATTTTTGTCGCCCGCAAGGGATCGACTGCTCGGTCGAGCTCAATTATAATGAGCCCGCTCTTTGAAAATTGGACGACAAAATATCGAACGTGCCTCACAAATGTAAACAAACGGACCCTCGGGCCAGTTCTGGAGCCCTCGGTATGTTTTTTCATAATTTCCCTCGCCTGCGGCT
>DUAA01000039.1 GCA_012961055.1 Nitrospinaceae bacterium | reverse complement strand
GAGCGCGGTTTCTTTTGATATCAGAAAAAGATGCTGTGAAACTCAAAGGAATGAAATTTTCTCTGCCCTTTTATAAAGTGGTGATTGAACTCGAAATTTTGGAAGGACGGGAAACCTTCAACCAACAAATAACTGCTAAGCGCGGGGTTGATTAACAATGACTTTTGTTGGCTAGCAAAGAGCTGTCTCGGGATATAGAGCTTTTTTGTCATGCTGAATTAGTGATGTTAGACCTTTGCTTTGGCGGGTAGGACGAAGTAATTCACCTGTAATTATTTTATGCTTGATGTAAAAAATTTCAGTTCGAATCAGCGGTTTTTGCTGAATATTTTTGTGCCGATGGCTTACCTGTTTCCCTTGGTGCTAGCGTATCTGGGGCCGAAAGATCTTGGCTTTGGCTTTGACGTTCTGGTATATGCTGGATTATCCATCGGTGCTATAGGGGTTCTTCTATGGATCGCTGCTATGTGGACCTTGGGCTCTTCGCTTGCAGTTTTACCGGGAACAGACCAATTGGTTACTAAGGGGGTTTACCGTGTTTTTCGTCACCCTGTTTATGTGGGGATAGTATTGACGTTGATGGGCCTGTTTGTGGCCTGCGGATCCGTGCTGTGCCTGATTTATGTTCTGGTGGTGGTGATTCCTTTAAATATCTTCAGGGCTAGGGCAGAGGAGAAAGTTTTGCTGGAGCAGTTAGGCCTAGCCTATCAACAGTACCGGGATTCCACTCTTTTATGAAACCAGGGCCAAGGTTTTGAAAATAAAATTTCGAGCTTTACTAACTTTTTGTGGTGACCCTATTGAAAATGGCGAACTAATTATTGACGAAGGTGAAATTGTAGAAATCTCAAATCAGTTTGCAGGGGGAGACGATTCATTAGACCTCTCTGACTGTCTGCTCATGCCGGGATTCGTCAATGCGCATTGCCACATCAGCTTGACGGCCCTTGAAAAAAAACTTTCCCCAACTATGTCTTTTGTCGATTGGATTCGTGCGTTGATCCATCTGAACTCTGTTCTGGATAACGAAAGCCGAGTCCGCGGGATTCGTGTCGGAGGAGAGGAAATGAAGCGTTCCGGGGTAACTGCCCTTGGGGATTATGTTGCCGAACCCGAATTACTTAAAGTTATTGATGAGTTAGGTTTTCGGTCGGTTTTGTTTTTAGAAACCCTGGGGTTTCATTCCGAGAAAGCGCAGAATCTTTGTCAGAGGGCGGAAGGTATATTAAATAGTGAACTGCTTTCTCCTCTTGGTCGGTTGGGCTTGGCTCCCCATGCTCCATATTCTGTTTCACCGGATTTGTTTCAATGCCTAAAGCAACTTGCGCACAA
>DUAA01000038.1 GCA_012961055.1 Nitrospinaceae bacterium | reverse complement strand
CCCCACTTAGAAAAAACAGTCAATCTCCAATCCGGTGAAGACAGCGATAACCACTAGCGGTTAAGGCCAACCTATAGCTTGAACCCACTAGAATTTTTGTTCCTCTTGCTTTTTGAAGGCCTGCGAGGATATAAGGCAAGTCTGTTTTTTTAAGGATTTCAATTCATGAGATTCGGCGAGAAAATTATTGATGGGAAATTTTTGGAACGTCCGAATCGATACTTGGCTCGTGTTGAGATTGGGGGAGAGGAAGTTCTGGCACATGTCCCAGATCCCGGTCGGCTACCAGGAATAATGTTGGAGGGGAGAAAAATTCGGCTGGTTCACCAACCCAGCCCAAAACGTAAAACAGATTACACGTTGGTTTTGGTGCGGCACGAGTCCCTATGGGTTTCGGTATTTCCTGTATTTGCAAATGCTTTGATTCAGGAAGCGTTGATGGGACGTACCCTCCCTTTTTTGGAAGGTTACTCTGACTTTGCCAGTGAAGTGAAGGTGAAGCACAGTCGTTTCGACTTCCGGTTGGGGTTTCGGGTGAACCCTGCTTATGTTGAAGTGAAGTCGGTGAGCCTGGTTGAACAAGGACATGGAAAGTTTCCCGACGCTCCTACAGAAAGAGGTGTGAAACATGTTACGGAGCTGATGGAGTTGTGCGTAAAAGGTTACCGAGCAGCGGTGATATTCGTTTCCCAGCGATCTGATACGCGATTCATCACCTGCAATGATGACATCGACCCGGTTTTTGGAGCGTGCTTACGAAAAGCTCAGTCTCAAGGCGTGGAACTTTATGGCATGAACTGCAAGGTTACTCCGACTACAATTTCCCTTAATAAATCTATTGAAGTGGTTTTATAGAATGGTTAATCAAGAATTTGCCTTATGACCACCCATTATTTTTGATTGAGTACCAATTCTTGTTTAACAAGCAGGCATTTCAATTTGGTGCTAGGTAACACTGCGATTTGATAGCGGATGGTAACGATGGTTCGGTTGAAACCTTCTTCTGGACCTCTGGAGATGAGGAATGCTAGAACTTTATCCTTCAAAAAATTTGATGTCTGAATGTCCGTTATGAAAATGGTGATGCGTTTGGTCATCCCAAGAGATTGTGCTAAATATTTAGAGCGATGATCTGGATGGAGAAATTCGGCACTGGAGCCGACTGTTTTGCTCTCAAATTCATTGCTGAAAGCTTTTATATTTAAGTTTAGGTTTTTCTGGGTTTTACGATAAGAACCCAGAGTTTTACAGGATATAGAACCCATTTAAAGAAGAGATAAAATCATTCTTTGAACAAGTAGAGTTTGATGTTTGAATTTCAGCGAGTAGTTGAA
>DUAA01000037.1 GCA_012961055.1 Nitrospinaceae bacterium | reverse complement strand
AAGTACCAATTTCCAAATCTGTAGCACGAATACAAATCCCATCTTCTTCGGCTGACAATTGTAGGTGAGAAAGAATGGGCATCGCCCCTTTGGGTTCAACGATTCCCTGAACTCTTTGCACTCCATTTAACAGGATATCTCGTCTTATTCTGACTTCCATGTAACTCCTCGAAGGTAAGCAACAGTCCACTTATGAGCTTGAAGATTTTTAGCACAATTGCAAAAACCTGTCAAAGAGAAATGAAGACCCTTCGACGTAACACTCATGTATTAAAATACCACGTTAAAGCCCTTTACCAATACATCTTTTCTATTGCGTTAGAGATACATATAAAGCCCTAACACACTGAAAAATCAAGGCTAAACAAATCCTGATTCCAGCCAAGTTCGGATTCATTTAATTTGACTATTTTAATATCTATTTAATAGCTACCTTCTTAAGAACCTCTATTACCAACTGTGGTCAGTACCCGCTACAAGTACATTTATCTTTTTGGAGATTCTTATGAAAACCGAACAACGGTACTAGTCTCGCGCAGAAGGTTAGTCTGGCAATTTGCAAGAAGACCATATTCCTGCATGGGGACAGGATCTCTATAAAAAACTAATCGGGAGAAGGTTCTACATTCACCCATCCAAAAAGGCAAATCGCCTCAACCTAAACCATTGTAGACTGTTCAACCAGACTTTTTGACAATCTTCGCCCAGGCATCACGAAGCGTTACAGTTCTGTTGAACACCGGAACTCCAGGAACCGAGTCTTCACTATCCACGCAGAAATAGCCAAGCCGTAAAAATTGATACCGATCCCCCCCGACCGCATCTTTCAAGAGGGATTCAATGAATCCTTCTTGAATAATCTCAATGGAGTCAGGGTTCAAGCTGGATTTTACGTCCAAGCATCCTTTTTCGTCAGTAGGATTCTCTTTAAGAAAAAGGTGGTTGTACAACCTCATTTCGGCACATTGTGCATGGGGAACAGAGAGCCAGTGCAAAGTGCCTTTCACCTTCCGGCTTTCCTGAGAAGAACCACTTTTGGTTTCCGGGTCATAAGTACAACGTAGCTCAATCACCTCTCCCGTTTTTTCATCTTTAATCACCCGCTCACATTTGATGATGTATGCATGTTTCAATCGCACCTCCCTGCCCGGAGCGAGACGAAAAAACTTTTTAGGAGGATCTTCCATAAAATCATCTTTCTCAATATAAAGAACTCGTGAAAAGGGGATTTGGCGAGACCCAGCATCGGGATCTCCGGGATTATTTTCAGCAGTAAGTTCTTCCACCTGATCTTCTGGATAATTTTCAATCACTAACTTCAAAGGACGAACCACAGCCAT
>DUAA01000036.1:1077-1348 GCA_012961055.1 Nitrospinaceae bacterium | reverse complement strand
AAATACCGGAAATCCCCACTGAGCATACCGCCTCGCTTAGACATATACCGTGCCCAGACGGTGAGATCATAATTGGGTGCAATATTCCAGTAATAAGGAATGACAGTATCATAGCCATTGTCTTCGCTATTACCAAAAGAAGGAGCTAAAAGCCCTGTTATTCGACGATCATCCAAAGGAAATGAAATATAGGGAGTATACAGTACAGGAAGACCTTTAAATTCAAGCCAGGCATCTGTTGCCGCAGCCTTGCCTGTGTGCTTATTCATTT
>DUAA01000036.1:0-934 GCA_012961055.1 Nitrospinaceae bacterium | reverse complement strand
AGAGCCTTTCTTAAACGTGCTTCATCTGTGTCTAAATTTAATAATGCAGTATCACTATAAAGGGAAAGTTCATCTTCGCTATAATAGACATGGCCTTGAGCATCCAAGGTTTCGGAAACCGTGTCATAACTGGCAATATCTGACAATATTTTTTGATCTGCACGAGTCATCTCAACATTGCCAAAAAAACTGGTAATTTCTTTGTCAAACACTTCGGAATAATCGGCAGTAACCTCCATAGGTGCCGCATCACGCAGATCTTTTCCTGACACATATTGTTGCCGGCCTGCCGCAGGAGAGAGGCAACTTTGCCAGGGATCATATTTCAACTGCGATTCCAGCGTTTCAAAAACCTGCTCTTGACTATAATCAAATGCCTCGGCAAAAAAGCCGGTATTGGCATCCCGGTCACCCACAACCCGAGTTTTTCCTTTAGGGTCAGCACCTATCAGACTGCAATTCCATGTTTCATTCTGATCATTGGAAGTACACGTCCAGCCGGGACGTTTAGCCACAGTTCCAGGCGGTTTCATATAAACAGGCTCGTGCTTAGGAGAGGTATTAATGGGTACAGGCAGTGCCAGTCTTTGGAGCGGGAGCTCATCGCTATTTAATCTCTCGGTAGGTGCTCGCACTCCCGCTTCGGCATCAAGGGTTTCATTCGTAGCAGAACAGGTCCATTCTTGTCCTTTGACTTTTTCACAATTCCACGTGCCACTCATTGCAACACCCAGACTAGCGTATATAAAAAGGAAGATAGCAACCAGTAGTCGGCAATGCATAGATGCGTGTCGGGAAATTATTATTGAGATTTTTATTTTTTTATTTTACCTTAGTTTTAAAATATCAACTATATAATTTCATACGCTGTCAGCCCCGGACGGGGTGATAGTCTCCAGAAGGCGCAGGGAAATTTGCCAATCTGAAGTGTGCG
>DUAA01000035.1 GCA_012961055.1 Nitrospinaceae bacterium | reverse complement strand
AGACAAAAAAAGTCCCAATGGAAAATTAAGACTATCTTTTGAAGCTGCACCTTTGGCTTTGATTGTAGAAAAAGCAGGAGGAAAAGCTTCCACAGGAATACAACGAATTCTTGAAATTTCGCCAACCAGCATTCATGACACCCTACCACTTTATATCGGTAGCAAAAAAGATGTCGAAATGGCTGAGGAACGTCTTGCGACTAAGGTGAAAAAAGGCAGCTGGTTTAAATGGTTAAGCGGATGACCCCTAGTCGTGGGAGCAGTTAGTAATTGTTCTCTCTTATGAAACAAATCTTTTCTTGACTTATCCAGTCCTTGCTTAATTCTCCTATTAGAATTGATCAGCAAATTTTTATTTATTATGAAAATTCAAAGCATACGTGGCGTAAAAGATATTCTTCCAGAGGATATCTGGAAATGGCAATACATTGAATCCGTTGCGCATAATATTTTCTCCCGATTTGGTTTCAAAGAAATCCGCCTTCCCATTTTTGAGGACACCCGACTTTTTTTGCGTAGCATCGGTGAAGCCACAGATATCGTCGAAAAGGAAATGTACACATTTAATGATCGTAGCGGCGATTCCATTACGCTAAGACCGGAAGGAACCGCCTCAGTAGTACGTGCCTATATCGAGCATAAAATGTACAATCCACCTTCTACGCTTAAGATGTTTTATGTCGGTCCTATGTTTCGCTACGAACGTCCACAGGCTGGCAGACTCAGGCAGTTTAATCAAATTGGTGTTGAAGTCATGGGCTCATCCAGTCCTATTGTTGATGCAGAAGTGATGACCATGGTCATTGAATTCTTCAAAGAATTGGGTCTAACCGAGGTCAGCCTTGAAATCAACAGCTTGGGTAGCCAGGAATGTCGGCCTCAATATAGGGAGATTCTTAAAGCAGAAATTGAAAAGTTTTTGGATCAATTATGTTCCAACTGCACAGCCCGATACCAACGTAACCCATTGCGCGTCTTGGATTGCAAAGTAGAACAATGCAGTAAAATAGCGGACAAACTCCCTAAACTCATTGATCATCTGGATAAAGCCAGCGCCGATCATTTCTCAGAAGTTCGCTCTCTTTTGGATTCTGCGGGTATTCCATACTCCGTCAATACCAACCTAGTGCGAGGCTTGGATTATTACAACCATACTGCATTTGAGATCACTTCAGTGTATTTAGGCGCTCAAAATGCTATCTGTGGAGGCGGACGATACGACACGTTAGTTGAAGATTTGGATGGACCTTCCACTCCCTGCTTTGGTTTTGCACTAGGTCTTGAACGCCTGGTTTCGTTAGTGCCTTTTCATGAAAAAAAACATCCCAAAACAACTCCAGACATTTTTATCGTTTGCCTAGGTAAAGAAACAAAAATGCTTGGATTTCAAATTGCACATGAATTACGCTTAAAAGGATTCTGGGTGGAAAGAGATTATGAAACCGCAAGCATGAAAAGCCAAATGCGAAAAGCTAACAAATCACAGTCCCGGTTTACTCTAATTCTGGGAGAAAACGAAATTCGCTCCGGAAATTTGAAATTAAAAAATATGGATACCGGTGAGCAAAAGGAATGTCTGGTCCAAAATTTAGCCACGGAAATAACCTAAAAACCAATCCGTTGTTCAAGGAATTACTGATTAAAACTTTTTAAAACTTCAGCATCTGAAACTCAGGGTGTACGATTGACCCATCACCATGCTCGTGTTAACTTTACCTAAGCATTCTCCATATTAGATGCTTAATTAAGGAAGCTATGGCCAGCAAAGAATTAGAAGTTCTACAAGATTATATCGTAAAAAATAAACTAAAAATCACCAAACAAAGGCGTGCTGTTCTCAATGCTTTTCTGGAATGTGAAAAACATGTTAGTGCCGAGGAACTTTATAAACAGGTAACACTAACTGACCCAAAGGTAGGCCTGGCAACTGTATATCGCACTCTAGCCTTACTGACCCAAAGTGGCCTAGCTTCAGACCTTGATTTTGGAGATGGGCAAAAGAGGTATGAACACAAATTTATGCACGGGCATCACGATCACATGATCTGCACCGAATGCGGTAAAATCATCGAATTCAACCATCCCCTAATCGAAAAATTCCAAGAAGAAGTAGCAAGCCGAAATGGTTTCACCATCACCTCCCATAAATTGGACATGTTTGGACTGTGTAGCGAATGTCGCTAATGCCTACTGGGCGTAGAGCCAACACTTCACTAAAACAAACAGCCTGGGCACTTAACGCAATTTCTTAATAGCTCTCCCTTACAAATAAACGTTTGAGCAAGTCAAAAATTTTGCACCCCTCATCCTCATTACCTTCAGAATGACAAAACAAAGCCTTTCTGTCACTCTGAGGGAAAAAGTGACAGAGAATTTTTATTAGAAAGAAATTAAAAAGTTTCTTTAATTAGAAGAGAGGGAGGAAGAATATAAAAAATCAATCGTCAGAGATAGACTGAGCGCAACGGAAGCCTACATAGTTTAAAATCTCATTCATTACTTGACCGTAGGTGGTCACTTTTGGGAACACTTTATTTTCAGGATGTAACCAAGTTCGGTTGGTAATACGCAATGCACCAGCTGAGGAATTGAAAGACCCCCCCCGAACAACTTTCGATTCCCCCGTTTCTGGCCCTAGAGGATTGGTTGCCGAGCGGATTTTATAATAGGGTTCATACCAGTCGTTTACCCATTCCCAAACATTTCCCTTCATGTCATGAAGACCATACTGATTGGGAGCCTTGCTTCCAACGGGGTGCGTAGATTCTTCTGAATTCTCTTCATACCAAGTGTAATCGCCATGCACCATATTCCCCCAATAGTATCGAGTCGTGACCCCTCCACGCGCCGCATACTCCCATTCTGCTTCGCTCGGTAAACGACTACAAGCACCATTCGATTTCTTAATAAATTTCTGAACATTCAGAAAATTGACCTGCTCCACGGGCAGATCTTCACCAATAAATTTGGAGGGAATAAAACCCATCACCTTTTCCCAACGCGCCTGAGTCACTTCATACTTATCTAGATAAAAATCAGCCACACAAACATCATGCTCGGGTTTTTCATCTTCCTGAGAATAATCATTCCCCATTATAAAACACCCACCTTTAATAAACACCATACCCTCAGGAGCTTTGCTGGCTTTTTCCTGATCTTCGGAAGAAAATTGAACTGGGACAACCCGCTGATTTGTGACAAGTGTAGATTCTTCAGGTATTTTTGGCAGTTCAGAAAAGCTGGGATGCAATTCATCAGCAGTCTGCTCCTCTCGTTTGTCTGAGCAGGAAAAAAGTAGAAAAATTAGACTGATGACAATAAAATTATTATAAAAACGCATTGTTTTATCTGAAGTTGAAAAAAATTGATAATACCATTTTAATGATATTTAATAAAAATATTTATATACTATTAAATAAATCTCCCGCTTTTTCTTTAAATCCTGTCCTCAACTCACTCCTCAAAAGAGTAATGGGACCAAATACTATTACTCCCCTACAAATGCAAGCCACGCCACGAACAAACTTGGAAGAATTCATTATATAAAACAAAAGGCTCTAATGAATATCAACCAGTTCAGCGAAGAAACTCTCAGAACCCCAACCAACCGAATGTCTAACATAAGATTATGGCTATCTTAAAAAAGGTGTGATCCTGAAACCCTTTCAACATTTAACACAGTAATTCGCTTGAAACCGCCAAGTAATTTGACTTTTTAAGGTTTAAAAGAAAATAAGCAAGTCACCACTATAAAATATCTTAAGAACAATTCTAATTACCTTATCTTAATTTTCAAATTTGCCCATTATACCATATAAACCCATTACCCCTTAAATTTCAAAACTTTAATTGACACCACCCAAAATTTGTTTATAATTTAAGCTCAACGGTTATCTCAAACAAAATGCTCAGAATTATTTTTTGGGGGGAGAGGAGACCTTTCTCTTTTCACTGTAGAGTGAGAAAACATGGAGTTGAATTTTCATTCAACTCCATGTTCCGATTTGATCCCTTTTGCCTTATCAGCCCTTAGGAAACATTTCCAGGTAAGAAGTTTTAAGTTGATCCACCACAGAAGAATCTGCCAGTGTTGAAGTATCTCCTAATTGGTCGGCTTCATTCGCTGCAATTTTTCGAAGAATGCGTCGCATGATTTTGCCTGAACGGGTTTTCGGGAGCGCAGGAGCCCAATGTATGACATCGGGTGCGGCGATCGGTCCAATTTCTTTGCGTACAAACTGTACTAAAGATTTTTTCAAATCATCATTCGGTTGCATCCCACCCATAAGAGAAACGTAGGCGTAGATCCCCTGCCCTTTAATATCATGAGGGAAACCTACCACTGCAGCTTCTGCCACAGACTCATGAAGTACAAGCGCTGACTCTACCTCGGCGGATCCGATTCTATGACCAGACACATTGATAACATCATCGACCCTACCTGTAATCCAATAATAACCATCTTTATCGCGACTACAGCCATCACCAGTAAAATAATATCCGGGATAAATCTTAAAATAGGTTTCCTCGAAACGTTCGTGATCCCCATAAACTGTTCTCATTTGTCCCGGCCAAGGTTCAGATATTGCTAATACCCCGGTTACTCCGTTTCCTTCAAGAACTTTACCAGTTTCCGCTTCAATCACCACAGGCTTTATACCAAAAAAGGGGAAGGCTGCCGAGCCAGGTTTTGCTGGGGTGCAACCAGGGATAGGTGTTATCATGATGCCTCCAGTCTCTGTTTGCCACCAAGTATCAACAATGGGGCAACGCCCCCTTCCTACATTTTTGTGGTACCACCGCCAAGCCTCTGGATTGATAGGTTCACCCACTGAGCCTAAAACTCGCAATGTTGATAGATCATATTGGGAAGGAGTGTAATCGCCAAACGCCATTAAAGCTCGAATGGCGGTGGGAGCGGTATAAAATTGCGTGACTTTTAGTCGGTCTACTACATCCCAAAACCTCCCACAATTAGGATAAGTGGGGATACCTTCAAACATAATCGTTGTTGCTCCATTAGCCAATGGACCATAGACAATATAAGAATGGCCTGTTACCCAACCAATATCTGCTGTACACCACCAAATATCCCCATCCTGATAATCAAAAATATACTTATGGGTCATAGCAGCATAAATCATATAGCCGCCAACATTGTGCTGAACTCCTTTGGGTTTTCCTGTTGAGCCCGATGTATAGAGAATGAATAAAGGGTCCTCCGCCGACATGACTTCCGCTTCACAAACCGGGTCGACATCTTTCATTTCATCATGCCACCAAAAATCTCTATCTCGATGCATTTGGACCGAAATCTTTTCACCCAGCCTCTGAGATACAATACAGGTTCTTACAATCACCCCATCTTTTTCAGCCAACTTTATAGCTTCATCCGCATTAGATTTTATTGGCACTGTTTTCGCACCGCGAAATCCACCATCGGTGGTTATTAGAACAGTGCAGGCAGAGTCGATAATTCTATCGGCCAGAGCTACAGGAGAAAATCCACCAAAAACAATAGAGTGAACAGCCCCTATTCTGGCGCAAGCCAACATCGCAATAGCCAATTCCACAACCATCGGCATATAAATAGAAACTCGGTCCCCCTTTTTCACACCATGACGTTTTAATACATTTGCGAACTTGCAAACCTCTTCATGCAAATGCCGATATGTTAAGTATATGTTCTCCCCGGGTTCGTTCCCTTCCCATAAAATGGCGGTCTGATCTCCCCGTTTTTCTAAATGACGGTCTAGGCAATTGATCGTAATATTAGTTTCGGCCCCTTTGAACCATTCGATATTTATTTTTCCATTATTGACATTATAATTATAGCTACGCACCTGATCCCATTTTTTAAACCAAGTGAACTTGTCGGCCTCTTCAGCCCAGAATTTTTCCGGCTCATTGATGGAACGATCATACATTTCCTGATATTGATCCATATTCTGAATCAAAGCTTTTGCGGAAATGGACTTAGAAGGATAAAAGATTTCCTCACTCATTATTTATCTGCTCCTTATAACAAACAGCGCGTGTAGCTAAATAGATCGAACAACTCTAGCGGCTTCAGTCAAAGTCCAGAGTCCGTCAGGATGATTAAACTCGCCATCACGAATATTTAGAATCCATGTACGCATTCGACCCGTCACCTGCAGCGCGATCATGGAAAATCCACCCCCTGAGGCAAATTTTTTGCTAATAAAAATCGTCTTGCCAAACTGATCCCTATTATCCAAATTTTTATCAAAGAGGGTAAACATTTCATCTTTTTCGGGTAAGCGCCAATTATCATATCCTGCATATTTTTGTTCTCGAAACCCTCGCGCATAGTCGGCACTCTCTTGATAATTGACCCACTTCTTCAAATCGTTCATGCTGTCGGTCTTGCACCACATCAGACCATGCCTCTTGGAACTGATAGTACCATCCCCATTATCGATAAAAATATTTTCAACATTTTCGTCACTCATGATGATATAAAATTCTGGTTTAGATTAAAAATTGATATAGACTAGCAAAGTAGTCACCAGTCGCAAATCACAACAGCACTATTTTCGAACAAATATTTTTTCGGCCAACAGCCTAATTAAGGCTGAGGAAGAATATCACGACCCACACCTAGTGAGAAATTTAAGTTCAATCACTTACATGTCTAAAATACCTTCACCGCAGAAAAAAGGATTATTAACTCATTTCGACTGGAACCTACAACGGTTGGATGAAGTCTTGAGCCAAGAAAACACCGATTATTTCAAGGGCGCCGCTTTGCAACGATTTGGGCATACTTATACCATGGCTATTAAAACTATTCGCGGTTTTGACAAATCCAATACGGAACCCTCTCAAAACGATGAAGACTGTATAGCATTGGCCGCCAAAAATGGTTGGGCAGAAGAATCCTCCCAGTGGCAAGAGATGATTTCAGACTTTAAGCAAATCAATCAAAAACCCAATGACCATGAAGTCGAAGTGATCTACCAGAAACTACCGCTCTATCAAAAAGCTTTTAAAAGATTATATTTGAACCTGCAAAACCTAATTTGAACTGACTATAAACTTTTTAAGCCGAAATCAAGTTTTGTCGCCCAAAAAGGTCTTTGTCAGTTGGCCTTACACCTAGCAGGCCTTTAGTTTATCTAGAGCTCTTCTTCTATGGGAAATAGTATTTTTCTGTTGCGCGGTCATCTCTCCATATGTTTGCTCATAACCCTCCGGGATAAAAATCACATCCCAGCCAAACCCATTTTTCCCTCGAACCTTTTCCGATATAGTTCCTTTCACTTCGCCTCGGGCTATTTGCATTTCTTTTCCGTCATAGACAGCGAAACAGCAAATTGCTGTAGCACTTCGATCCTTAAAATCGCTCACCATTTTCAACATTCCCTGACAGCCCACCGATTCTTCAAACCACTTGACCAACGCACCGGGCAAACCGTTCCACGCATGGAAAATCAGTCCAGAATCTTCCACCATTACCGGGCATTGCAAAACCGAATACGCCTGTTGAGCTTTGTGCCGCACGACCTTATCTAGATCAGGTGTCTGAATTTCGAAAAGTCCGCCTACTTGGACCGAATCGATAACACGGCCCAAAATCTCCCCGGCCTCCCTCACTTTATTGGGGTTACCTGTCACAAATTTTAACTTGCTAAACATAAAACCTCCAAATCAAAGTACCTCTGCGGAAAAGCTGCAATATATTTATTTGGCTTAAGATCATCCCTTCCAGCGCGACAAACCTCTGCTCATTGTTCGCCTCGGTAGAGGGATGCTTGACGTGTTATTGCACATTTGCTATATATTGACCATTCCATTTGGACTTCA
>DUAA01000034.1 GCA_012961055.1 Nitrospinaceae bacterium | reverse complement strand
GCTGATATGATTGGGTCTCCCGACCTGGTAATCTGTTTAGATTCTGGTGCGGGTGACTATAAGCGCTTTTGGACAACCACATCTTTGCGTGGATTGATCGGCGGAACTCTCCGGGTTGATGTGCTCACAGAGGGGGTCCACTCAGGAAGCGCCAGCGGTTATGTGCCGTCTTCTTTCCGCGTTACCCGACAATTGCTTTCCCGATTGGAAAACATTGATACTGGAGAAGTATTGTTAGATGAATTAAAGACGGATATTCCTGATTATCGAATTCAAGAAACTAAAAAATATGTTTCTATTCTGGGGAATGAAGTTGTGGAAGAGTTTCCGTGGGATGCTCATATGGAGCCATCCACGGATGATAAAGTGGAGGGCATTTTAAGACGAACGTGGAGACCGGCGCTTTCTATTGTTGGCGCTGATGGGTTGCCGCCATCTGATAATGCAGGAAATGTGCTTCGCCCCTACACTCAGCTTCAGCTATCCATGCGAATCCCGCCAATGGTTGATCCAAAAAAAGCACAGGATGCCCTTGAAAAAGCACTGGTTGAAAACCCTCCTTATAACGCGCGAATAACTGTTCATTTTGAAGAAGCCGCAGCTGGATGGAATGCCCCTGAAACAGAAAAATGGTTGTCCGATGCAATGAACAATGCATCAGAAACCTACTTCAAGGAATCATCATGTTCGCTTGGAGAAGGTGGCACAATTCCTTTTATGGCCATGTTGGGAGAACAGTTTCCCAGAGCGCAATTTGTAATTACCGGCGTACTTGGTCCCGGCTCAAATGCACATGGTCCGAATGAATTTTTACATGTGCCCTACGCAAAGAAACTCACAGCTTGCGTCTCATCTATATTAAACGATTTTCCACAATAAATAAATGACGATCCGCCTCGGCCTTATATTATTGCTGGCCATGGTTTCTGTCAGCTCTACGTCCTTGGTTGTCCGCTCTGTTGCAACCGTTCCAGCGCTGGTGCTGGCATTTTGGAGAATGTTCACAGCCAGTGGTATGTTGTGGAGCTATAGTGCTATTCGCCCCGCTGGTAAACTATCATCCGTTAATAAAAAACGAATCATATTTGCAGGATTTTTTCTAGGATGTCATTTTGCCTGTTTTTTTCTGGGTGTTCGAAATACGTCCATTGCAAACGCTACACTCCTTGGGTGTATGGCGCCTATTTTTACAGTTTTTATTTCAATATTTCAGAAAAAGAAAATTAATAAAATGACATATGTTGGGCTTATTATCGCCCTTATTGGAGGCGGGATTATACAGTCCGGAGACATTTCTTTACACAGCGCTAACTTATTCGGAAACTCAATAGCTCTTTTAAGTGCTCTGTTTATCGCCAT
>DUAA01000033.1 GCA_012961055.1 Nitrospinaceae bacterium | reverse complement strand
ACGGGAAATAACTTATTAAAAGGAACTTCGGTCAGGATGCAGGAAACCTTCATTACCACTTCCTTACCTTCCTAGAGGGTTAGAATTGTTTGAGGAAACGCAGATCGTTTTCAAAAAACAAGCGGATGTCGTTGATGCCGTATTTCAACATTGAGATCCGTTCGATGCCGAGTCCAAAGGCGAACCCGGCCCACTTCTCTGGATCGTAACCGACGGATTTGAAGACTGCCGGGTCAACCATGCCTGCCCCAAGAATTTCTACCCAACCAGTTTGTGAGCAAACTCGGCACCCCTTGCCACTGCAAATCACGCATTGAATATCGACCTCTGCGCTGGGACAAGTGAAAGGGAAGAAACTGGGACGAAACCGAACTTGTGTGTCTTTGCCAAACACTTCCTGTAGAAAAATATTCATTATGCCTTTGAGATGGCTGAATGAAACATTTCTCTCGACCATAAGCCCTTCAATTTGGTGGAACATGGGAGTATGGGAGACGTCGGAATCGCAACGGTAGACTTTTCCGGGAGCGATGATCCGTAATGGCGGTTGGCTATTTTCCATCACATGAATTTGCACTGGTGAAGTATGGGTTCGTAAAACCGCGCCACCTTCTATATAAAAAGTATCTTGCATATCCCGTGCAGGGTGATCTTTGGGGATGTTCAAGGCTTCAAAATTGTAATAGTCCGTTTCAATTTCGGGTCCCTCTTCCACCTGAAATCCCAACCCCAGAAAAATGGCTTTGATTTCTTCCATTACCTGAGTAATAGGGTGCAGGGTTCCTGAGGTTTTCCCTCTGCCTGGAAGAGTGGTGTCAAATGTTTCCGTTTTTTGGGAAATACGATTTGCAGATTTGCCCAACTCTTCTTCTTTGCTTTTTAGTTGGTTCTCAACATACTGCTTGAAATTATTGATGAGTTTACCTTGTTGCTGCTTTTCTTCTGAAGTAGCCTGGCGAAGATTTTTCATGAGGGCCTGGACACAGCCCTTTTTACCAAGGAAATCTATGCGCAGTTGTTTGAGCGGTTCCGGCGCAGAAATTGAGCTAACGCGGGAGTTGAAGTCTTGCCTGTATTTTTGGATGGTTTCAATCATGGGCGTGTCGAATCAAGGGGCGGGTCACCTAATCGCCTGCTCGCCGCAGGGGCAATCAGTAAGAACTTTTTAAGCCGATATAAACTAACCTGTTGTTTCCCCAGATCATGCTATTGCCCGCTGGCTCCAGCGTGACACTGGTTAACCTAATTGGGCACGAGCGGTTTCTGTCAGGGATTTAAAGGATTCCTGATTAAAAATTGCCATATCAGAGAGGACTTTTCGGTCGAGTTCGATTTCGGCTTTTTTCAGTCCATACATGAACTGACTGTAGTTCATACCTTGTGCTCTTACTGCTGCATTGATTCTAGAAATCCAAAGACGACGAAACTCACGCTTGCGATTTTTGCGATCACGATAGGCATAGCACAAGCCGTGCTCAACTGCTTCTCTGGCTTTACGGAAACAGGTGCTCCGTACACTGCGGTAGCCTTTGGCTAATTTTAAGATTTTTTTTCGTCGTTTTCGGGATACTGTCCCGCTTACTGCTCGTGGCATTTTAAATTTCTCCGTCTAACTCACCCACTTACGTGGGAGGTAATTTTTAAACCTTCATCGGTTACTTTAGTGATCTGTCAACCTACTCAATAGTTAATGCCTAAGGGATTAAAGCTCTAATCCGTTTTGCATCTCCAGAAGCCATTATGCTGGCCTTCCGCAGATTTCTTTTTCTTTTAGTTGTTTTCGATGTCAGGATATGGCTGGTAAAAGCACTATTCCGACGAATTTTACCGGTGCCTGTTCTGCGAAACCTCTTAGCGGCACCCTTGTTGGTTTTCATTTTTGGCATTGCCTACTCCGTATTTTATTTTGGGATTGTCCTAGATAACTAAGTCAATATTCCCTCAATCCATTCTTCTACTTAATCTACTCTTCCTTATGCCGTCCCTTATAGCACTTATTTGCTGTTATCTAGGGGGCAGCCCTTCTACTTATTTCTACACCGGTTTAGTGGTGGGTGTTTGTTCTTGGGTTGGTGCAGTAACGGGTTCTCAAATCACTTGAGCTTTAACCGGTCCCCCTTTTTTTGTCTTAGAGCTCTTAGGGGCCAGAATCATGACTAAGGTACGTCCTTCTTGTTTAGCCTGTTGCTCAATGATCGCTACCTCTTCCGTTGCTACAGCAATACGCTCCAGCAATTTTTGCCCAAATTCACGATGCACGATCTCACGTCCTTTAAAGAAAATCACTACCTTGGCCTTGTCGCCATTATCAAGGAATCGTACTACGTTCCTCAATTTAAAATCGTAATCATGCTGGTCGGTATTGGGCCTAAACTTGACTTCCTTGACGTGGATAATCTTCTGTTTCTTCTTGGCTTCATGTGCCTTTTTACTCGCCTTATATTTATGTTTACCGTAATCCATGATCCGGCAAACAGGCGGGTTGGCAGTCGGGGCCACTTCAACGAGATCTAAGTTTCTATCCTGAGCTATACTCAGGGCTTCCTCTGTAGGTAACGTACCTATCGTTTCCCCGTCATCGGTAATTACGGTTACCTCACGCACCCGAATCATTTTATTAATACGCTGTTTTTTATTAATTTAAATTTTACCTTTATATTAAGTTAATCTTCAGTATCAATCAGTTTAGAGTCAATGCCGGACTTTAACTCTAGCAAAAAGGTATCAAAATCAAGGGTCCGAGTTTCCTTGGAACGCCGCTTGCGAACACCCAGAGTTTGGGATTCCACCTCTTTGTCTCCTATAACAATCATATAGGGGATTTTCTGTAATTGGGCCTCGCGTATTTTGAACCCAATCTTCTCATTTCGCAAGTCTTTTTCTACCCGAATGTCTGATTCTTCAAACCTTTGGGCCAATTCTTCAGCATATTTCTTTTGATTGTCAGTAATGGTCAGCAGAATTACCTGTACCGGCGCCAGCCATAATGGGAAGGCTCCGGCATAATGCTCAACCAGACAACCAAAAAAACGCTCCAGCGAGCCCATTAAGGCGCGGTGAAGCATTATGGGTTGATGACGTTGACCGTCTTCCTCAATATAACTTATGTCAAAGCGTTCGGGAAGGTTAAAATCCACCTGAACTGTAGAAACCTGCCAATAGCGGCCTATGCTGTCCTTGATTTTGATATCAATTTTGGGTCCATAGAACACTCCTTCGCCAGGGTCGACCTCGAAATCCAGTTTTTTGTTGTTCAAGGCATTTTCTAAAGCTGATGTGGCGGTCTCCCAGTCATCATCTGAGCCGACATATTTATCCGGCTTGGTACTCAGAAAGATTTTGTATTCGCTGAACCCGAATGATTGCAAAATATAAACGATCAGTTCGAGTACCTTGGTGATTTCTCCTTCAATCTGGGAAGGTCGGCAGAACAGGTGTGCGTCATCTTGAGTGAAGCCGCGTACGCGGAGCAGGCCGTGCAGAACTCCTGAGCGTTCGTAACGATAAACCGTCCCCAACTCTGCATAGCGCACTGGTAGGTCACGATAGCTCTTCAACTTGGTTTTGAAAATTTGGATGTGGAAAGGACAGTTCATCGGCTTCATTACATATTCCTTGCCTTCAATATCCATATTGGAGAACATATTTTCCTTATAGAACTCCGTATGTCCGCTGGTCTTCCACAGATCAATTTTCGCTGCGTGTGGACTGATGACCATTTCATAGCCGTTTTTGAAATGCTCTTTTTTCCAGAACTCTTCCATCAGGTGGCGAATGCGCGCACCTTTCGGGTGCCAGAGAATGAGTCCGGGTCCGATATCATCTGAAACCGAAAATAAATCGAGTTCCTTGCCGAGTTTGCGATGGTCGCGTTTCTTGGCTTCTTCCAGTCTTTTGATGTAGACCCGTAGTTCCTTTTCTGTGTTCCAGGCGGTGCCATAAATGCGCTGCAAAACCGGGTTGCGCTCATCACCGCGCCAATAGGCCGATGAAGTGTGCAGAAGCTTGAATGCCTTAATCTTTTTGGTCGACGCAACATGCGGACCGCGGCAGAGGTCCGACCAGTCTCCTTGCGTGTAAACAGAAATAGGTTCTTCAACGCTATCGATGATCTCGACTTTGAACTTCTCACCCATATCGGTGAATTTTTTTATCGCTTCTTCGCGGGAAATTTCAGTGCGCACGATTTCTAAATCTTTGGCAGAGATTTCTTTCATGCGCTTTTCGATTTTTTCCAGATCTTCTGGAACAAAAGCTTTGTCGCGTGAGAAGTCGTAATAGAATCCGTCTTCGATCACAGGGCCGATGGTAACCTGAGTTCTGGGGAATAGCTCCTGAACGGCCTGGGCCATCAAATGGGCACAACTGTGGCGGATCGTCTCTAGATCGTCATGTTGTTTGCTGTCAGACATTAAAAGTGTCTCTTTTTACAAATGAAAAGGCACCATACGCACCGGCATGATGCCAAAAGAATAGGCACGGGCGGTTTCGAACCGCCGACCCCTTGCATGTCAAGCAAATACTCTACCCCTGAGCTACGCGCCTATAAAATTAGATGGAGGTCATTCTAAATGTTATCAACCCTTTGGTCAAGTGCGGAGAATAAAATGAGGAACCACGGATGAACATATATGGACACGGATAACCCTTCATCCCTCCCTATGAGGGAGGGATGAAGTTGGGTATTGGGCAAGAACTTATCAAGCCGAGACGACTTTTTTTCGCCAAAAAAAGCTATTTACTCCTTCGGAGCACGAAGTCTAATAAAAAATATCCCGGCTACCGGCCTCACACCAAATCGGCGTTATTCAGCTTTGGTATAGATCTCGCTGCCTTTTTCTTTGAAGGATTCAGACATTTCTTTCAAGCCTTCATCTATTGCCTTTGTTTCTTCCAGACCTTTTTGTTCGGCGTAATCACGCACGTCTTGCGTGATTTTCATGGAACAGAAATGCGGGCCGCACATGGAACAGAAATGCGCCACTTTAGCAGAATCTTTTGGTAACGTTTCATCGTGAAATTGCAGAGCTTTTTCCGGATCTAGCGACAGGTTGAACTGATCTTCCCAGCGGAACTCGAAGCGGGCTTTGCTCAGGGCATCGTCGCGCACTCTTGCTCCTGGATGGCCCTTCGCTAGGTCCGCAGCGTGTGCTGCAATTTTGTAGGTGATAACACCTACTTTTACATCATCGCGGTTGGGCAGTCCCAGGTGTTCCTTGGGGGTGACATAGCAGAGCATGGCGGTGCCATACCAGCCGATCATTGCCGCGCCGATTCCACTGGTGATGTGGTCGTATCCCGGCGCGATATCGGTGGTCAGCGGTCCCAATGTATAGAATGGCGCTTCACCGCAAGCTTCCAATTGTTTTTGCATATTCTCTTTGATCATATGCATGGGCACATGGCCTGGGCCTTCGATCATGGTCTGCACTTCATGTTTCCAGGCGATCTGGGTCAATTCACCGAGAGTTTCAAGTTCAGCAAACTGAGCTTCATCGTTTGCATCGGCGGTGGAGCCAGGACGTAACCCGTCACCCAATGAGAAGGAGACGTCATAAGTTTTCATGATTTCGCAAATTTCCTCAAAGTGGGTATAGAGAAAATTTTCTTTATGATAAGTGAGGCACCATTTAGCCATGATCGCACCACCGCGTGAAACGATTCCGGTTACACGTTTTGCTGTCATCGGCACGTAGCGCAATAAAACTCCAGCATGAATGGTGAAATAGTCTACGCCTTGTTCCGCTTGTTCGATTAGGGTATCGCGATAAATCTCCCATGTGAGATCTTCAATCTTGCCATTGACTTTTTCCAAGGCTTGGTAGATGGGTACTGTACCGATGGGAACCGGAGAGTTACGCAAAATCCATTCGCGGGTGGTGTGGATGTTTTTTCCGGTCGAGAGATCCATTACATTGTCGGCTCCGCAACGTGCCGACCAGACCATCTTTTCGACTTCTTCTTCAATGGAGGAACTGACCGCTGAGTTCCCGATATTAGAATTAATTTTGACGAGAAAGTTTCGCCCAATGATCATCGGCTCCGATTCGGGATGATTGATATTATTTGGAATGATCGCCCGACCCCGTGCTACTTCTTCTCGGACAAACTCGGGGGTGATTTCCTCCTGAAGGTTAGCTCCGAAGGAGTTGCCTTTAAGTCTTTTTTCACGTTCCGGATTTTCCATCCATTGTTTGCGCTTCTGATTTTCACGGATGGCGATGAACTCCATCTCAGCAGTGATGATCCCTTTTTTTGCATAATGCATTTGCGAAACATTCTGGCCCGATTTAGCGCGCAGAACTTGCTGACGGGTTTTGGGGAACCGCTCGGTGTTAGGATTTTCCCCTTCTTTATAGCCATCGTCCTTAGGCAAGATAGTTCGGGCGTCGTAATACTCGACATCTTCACGACCGGTGATCCAGGGAAGCCGGATGGATTCTAAACCTTCACGGATATTGATCTTTGCTTCTGGATCGGTGTAAGGCCCAGAGGTGTCATAAAGGAGGATAGAACTTTCATCATTTTCTTGCTTGTGTCCATTCCCATTTTCGCTGATCGTGGTAGAAAGGGAGACTTCACGGAAAGGGACTTTTAAATCCGGATGCAGGGCTCCGTTGACATAGACTTTCTTAGAGTTTGGGGAAATAGGATCGGTAGAAATTACCACCTTTTCATCGGTAGCTCCATGACGGTTGCCATTACCGTTGCCATCAGATTTTAATTGTGTCATATCGTGTTTCCTCCAAAATTCTGAGTGTATTCAAATGATTGTTGTTTTATACGAGTCGAGTCCCAGACATCTGAAATTACAGCGACCCCAAAGGCCCCCTGTTCCAGACATTCGGCAACGCAGTGCAGTGTTATGCCTCCTAAGGCCAATACCGGCAGGCTAACAGCCTGACAGGCCTGTTTTAGCGGGTCCAATCCTTGTGGCGGACCGAAACTTGCTTTTGAGGGTGTTTTGTAAATCGGACTGAAAGTGATGTAATCCGCGCCCTGTTTTTCGGCAAGGCGAGCCCCTTCTATGGAATGTGTGGATACTCCCACGACCAAGTCGGGAAACTTATTTTTGACCTCGCTTGCTTGAACGCTGGTTTCTGTCAGGTGTACTCCATCGGCTCCTGCCATGACGGCAATATCAGCACGGTCATTGATAAACAGCTTGGCATTATATCGATGGACCAAGGGCCGGACCTCCTGTGCCAATAGCAGCAAGTCTTTTGATCTAAGATCCTTTTCTCGAATTTGCAGAGAACGTATGCCACCTTCCAGAGCTTCTTCCAGCTTGCCAAGGAACCGATCTTTGCCAACTCGTTGAAAGTCGGAGATGAGATACACTCGTAGAAAATTTAAACTCAGTTTTTTCACTGTTCTTTCTGCGGACTTGAAAGGTGCTGAGCTCATCATGATGTTTATAGTTCAATCATTCCGTCAAGTGGGCTGCTGGCAGATGCATAAAGTTTTTTCGGGATGCGCCCTGCTTCGTAAGCCATTCGGCCAGACTCTACCGCCATTTTCATGGCCTGAGACATTTTTAAAGGATCTTGGGCGCCGGCGATGGCGGTATTCATTAAAATACCTGCAACGCCTAGCTCCATGGCGCGGCTAGCATCGGAGGCGGTGCCTACTCCGGCATCAATAATGACTGGCACCTTAATTGCTTCCAAAATGAGTTTGATGTTGTATGGATTGCGAATGCCAAGACCAGAACCTATGGGGGCGGCCAGCGGCATGACAGCGGCACAACCGATGTCTTCAAGTTTTTTACAGAGCACAACATCATCTGTGCAATAGGGCAGTACATGAAAGCCATCCTTGACCAGTAATTTAGAGGCTTCCAATGTGGCTTCATTATCTGGAAACAAGGTTTTCTCATCCCCAATGACCTCCACTTT
>DUAA01000032.1:4220-7907 GCA_012961055.1 Nitrospinaceae bacterium | reverse complement strand
CAGTTCATCACTTCATTACCTCCCTGTCCGGTAGTAAGCCAATTGGATGAGGTCCGAGACTTTTTTCTCACCAAGTGTGGGACCAATGAGCAATAGCGGCAAATAATGGTTGTTTCAGCTTAACGGGCTATTGCTCGTTGCCATCGGCAGCACGCCGGCGACCCGTAGCGTACATAAGGTGAATTACGAATACATTGGCTCTGACTGAAATGAGAGGGATGAGTATGGCGAGTTTTTCGATATAGGCCAGTATCAGTAGGAAATAGATGAAGTCTCGGTTGACGAGTTGGTCTCTATGGTTGGTTTTGGAGATTTACCCTTGCCGTGCCGTTGCCTGTTTTTTTAATAATGATACCGCTCAGAATCATAAATGCAATCAGATAGCCAAAAACTGCCAGCCCTCAGTAAAGTCTATACAGGGGATCACCCGTCGCGAAAAATAAACCGATTCCAATAGAAAAAAACGAAAAAATGAACGGTGTCATTGCAAAAGATATTGGACCATGCACCTCAGGCGGTCTCCATGAATTTTAGGAGAACATTTATGGTGGTGGAGTTCAAGGGGCTATGGCTTCAAGGTTAGGGGTGTAGATGAAATTGGCTTGGATAGTTAATTTTTTCCGCTGAAAGTTAGATGGAAAAGGATAAAAGGGGGCTGCTTCCTTCACTGCCTTAAGCGCAGCAATGTCCAAAATTTCATAACCCGATCTATCCAACAGACGTGCTCCAAGCAGGTTGCCGTCTTTAGATATGCTAAATGTTAAATTTAGGTCCCCACTAATGCCGCGTTTTGCAGCATCATTAGGATATATCCAGACACGTTCGATCTGGTGTTTAATCCTGGCAAAATAGGATGCATATTTAACTTCGGTGGTATCGAGGGATACCGGTTCATCATCATCGATGCTTTCAAGATCATTCGTATTTAGTGAGGCAAAAGGTTCGGGGTCAAACCCATCCAAAAGGGCAAGAACACTACCCGTCCTCACTTTGGAACTGGAAGAAGGTGTTGTGGCTGAAGGTTTTTTGCGGTTAAGGGTTCTATTTTTTCCAATATCAGATTCTGGTAAAGGCTTTTTTGTCGGTGAAATTTTGGGTCGTATTTTGGGTTTCCGAGCCATTTTTTTTTCTCGAACGGTATTTAGCTTTGCTTTTCCCATTGAACCTTTGGTTTTAGGAACAATGGAAGGGGGTTGCTTGTAGGTCTTTGGAGTTTTTTTTCCGGTATCGGAATGAGCTCGACTGTTAAATTGTGCCAGTAAATCTTTGGTCCTGGCCTTTTCTATCTTTTTTAGTGGGGTCGGAGTGTTAATACTTCGACTGCTTTTATTTGCTTTAGGTTTTTCAGGTGCGATGTATTTTATCTGAATAGGAGAGGGTCCCTTTTTTATTTCAACACTATCCGGACTCAACATATGCGCGATAGCCAATAAAATATGGAAGCCTACCGATAACAGGATAAATCCGGATAAATGGGTTCGACGAAATGAATTTTTTGCCTGCCACGAATCTACCATTTTAACATCAGCTTATCAGGTGAGTTGAATTGAAGCGCGCTGAACTCTCTCATATTATAGTTTTATTTTCAGCGCTCAGAAATTTCTCTGTATGTCTGTAGAAGGATCAGTGGTTTATCCTTTTAGGGGTTTTGTTGGTCTTGCTGGACCTTTATTTAGTTTTAGCGAACCACATTTTTGCTTATACCAGTGATAAGTGATTTCTACTTCTTTCGAATCCGCGTTCGGTGAGATGTATCGACCTTCTCCATCAAAGGGCTCATAACCCAAATTGAGCGTTTTATAAATAGAATTGATGTACGATGGAAAATCTTGGTACATTGGGATTTCTGCTGCCAACTCCGGCATTCCTTCCTTCCTAAAACGCGTCAATGTTTCACCAAACGGGTGGATGTTTTCCAGGCCTTCCTGTCCATGGACTTTTTCCGCATAGGAGGTGAGAGATTCAAAATCCTCCCAATCTTCCAATGCGTCAATATCGGAAACGAAAGCTGGGTCATCATGTATAGTTGTGGTCAAAGGGGTATTGAGTAAGCAGGAGATTCCTTTATGAAATATTTTTTTCGACATCCCGAACTGGTAATCATCGCCTGGCCGAATGCGGTTTATTTTGGACCTGAACGTCAACAAATGATCGAGGTAATAAGGTAGAACTTTGAGTAGGCGAAAGGGGTTTTTTAGTGCGGTCTGAATTCCTGCATGAATTATTTGACCGTCTTTGCGGGATGAGTGAAGGTTGTCGATGATATCTGAATCCATCATGGAAAAATTTATGGGATATAAATTAGGTTCTTTAATATCCTGCAGTTCGTTTTCCTGATCATTAATGGACCTATAGTGATAATTACGCTTGACGAACTCACTGTCTGGATTCTTTTCAAATTCAGGAAACATATTTTGCCGGCAGTTCAGCCATAGTACGAGGTTATAATTTTTATTTTTGGGGAAGTGTAAAACTTTTTCGAGGTCATATAGGAAAGGCAGGTCTCCGGGCTGGAAAAGAACCAACTCATCGGGTGAAATGGAAAGCAACTTCTTTCCCAGATTCAGGGTATGGACCAGATTGAGATGTTGGGCATCTTCCTCGACAAATCGAATGGTCTTTCCAAAAGTGCCGACAATATTTAGAAAGTGGTCCAAAACTTTTTTGACTTCTTCGGAGCCAACGACCACAATTTCACGCAAACTAGAATTCAATAGGTTGCCCAGCGAGTAACACATAATGGGTATTCCCCGGATTAAAAAAAGAAATTTTAATCGGTCAATCTCATCATTTTCAGCTCTTAATATCAGATGACTGATTCCATCTTTGTTGGCGGCAATCTCACGTTCCGCTTTTGCAAGGCTAACTTTGTCAGCATCTATGCGAGTTGAATACTTGTTATGGCTGAAACTGATGATGCACTTTTCGATAGGAATTTTATTTTTTGCAGTGACCATAGAGTCAGATATGCTGTCAGCACTTGCTTTAACCTTAAAGGCGAGGGATACCGAATTACCCGTTTTAGGGATTAATTGAGCCCTGTAAGGATGCGAAAAAATTAAGCGCAAGTAATTTTTAAAAATATTCTATTAAAGAATTCATCCTAATATAATGGCAAGGTTTTCTCCACTAAACCTTTGAGAAAATTGACTTGATTTATAATTATTTTTGTTCATACAATCAATAGATTCTCACCAAATACAAAGGAAATATACATGGGAGACAGAACCCATATCATAGAGTTGATCGATCAAGTTTTAGATGAAACTCAGGATCGCCCTCAACTGCAGGAAAAAATAATAGACCTCAGGGATGCTTTATTTCAGGCTCAGCAGTCCGCCCAACAGTATGCCCTTAAAATCAAGACGTTGGAGGATGCAATCGAAAAGCTGAAGTCGCCAGCCCACCGTATCGGAACGATTATCGGTCAGGGAGAAGAGGGATTGGTGCGTCTGGTTTCTGGAGGCACGGAATATCAGGCGGCAGTTGTTCCAGAACTATTAGAAAATGATGAGCTGAAAACTGGAGATCAGGTCGCGCTGAATGAGGGGTTTGTAGTGATCGCTAGATTATTGTTACCCAATCAAGGGCCATTGGCAAAAATTTCCGGAAAGCTTGCCAGCGGACAGTGGTTGATACAGGCGGCGACTGGAAATATTGAAACCATTGTTCTCGCCCGTGAGGGTT
>DUAA01000032.1:3865-4210 GCA_012961055.1 Nitrospinaceae bacterium | reverse complement strand
GAAAGAGGGGGAAGAAATTTTTCTCGATGCGAGTCAAAGGGTTATTTTGGGCAAACTTCCGCAACGTGAGTCCCGCAACCTTCTTGAAGATGATTATGAACAGGTGGAATGGTCGCAGGTGGGTGGACAGGAAAAGGTAAAGGAAGAGGTACGTAAAGTCCTAGAATACCCGATCATGCACAGGGAAATTATGAGTAAGATGGAATATCAGGTACCCAAGGGATTTCTGTTTTATGGTCCGCCGGGTTGTGGCAAAACCCTTATCGGCAAAGCAATTCTCACTGAAGTGATCCATGAAATCTCTAAACAAGAAGGATCAGATTTACAGGGTCGGTTCATTCATGT
>DUAA01000032.1:3035-3753 GCA_012961055.1 Nitrospinaceae bacterium | reverse complement strand
TTATAGATGAAGCGGAATCTATTTTGGGAACCCGGCAGGCTTGGCGGGGGTCCAATATCAGCAATACAGTGGTTCCCATGTTTTGCGCGGAAATGGACGGCATCCAATCTCTTCGAGATACCGTGGTAATTCTGGCGACCAACCGACCTGATCTCATTGATCCGGCCATCCTCAGGCCTGGAAGAATTGATAGGAAGATTAAAGTGTCACGTCCAAACCGCGAAGAGTGCAAATCCATCTTGAGTGTCTATCTCAAGGAAGGGCTTCCCCGAGAGCATGAAAAATTTGATGATATGGCGGAACCCTTTCTGGACCGGCTTTTCAGTCGAAGTTCTGCTCAGGAAGTACTGTTACTCACATTACGCAGTGGCAGCAACCGTAAAATGTATTGGGATGATTTTATTTCCGGTGCGGTCATTGAAGGAATTATGAAACGTGCTAAGGAAAGAGCCATTGAAAGGGCGATTAAAGGAGAGGATCTTTCTCTGAAAGTGGATGACCTGATTGTTGCTCTGGAGACAGAATTTGAGGAAGGCAGTTTACTTCCTGCTGAATCCAATCTAGAGGATTGGCTCCAGCTTTTGGATATGGAATCGAAAAATGTTGTACGGGTGCGGCGGCCTAACGAAGCTGACAAAGCGACCGAAAAAACCATCCGCAGGGCTATTATATGATTGTGCCTCTCCTTGGTATTGAAACCGAGTATGGGATTATTCGG
>DUAA01000032.1:0-3025 GCA_012961055.1 Nitrospinaceae bacterium | reverse complement strand
CCGTCGAAGAATCGATGAAACTTTTGAAGGCCTGTGAGCGCAAAAGTGTTTTTTGTAAGTGGGCTTACTCGCAGGAAAACTCGCATCTGGATATGCGTGGGTTTGAGGTGCGATCTTTAGCCCAAGACGAGGAGGAGGATGCCTTTTGCGCTGAAGACCGTAAAAGATCCTATTCCTATCTGGATATGAAATGCGATCGGGTTTTAACCAACGGTGCCCGATTTTATAATGATCACACCCATCCTGAATACAGCACTCCAGAATGTCGGTCCGTATTATCTCTTGTAGCTCACGATGTGGCAGGAGAAAGGGTTGTCGCCGAATGCGTGGCTATCCGCAACCGGGAATTGGAAGGCAACCCGCTTCAGGTATTCAAAAATAATACTGATTACAGCGGCCACAGTTATGGGACACACGATAACTACCTCATCCCCCGTGAAATTCCTTTTGATGAGGTGGTAAAGGGTTTGACCTCTTTTTTAGTAACACGCCAATTGTATGCGGGTGCTGGAAAAGTGGGATCGGAAAACTCAGAGACAAAAGATTTTCAAGGTTTACAGTTGGCCCAGCGTTCTGATTTTATAGAAACGATTTTAAGTATTGAGACCATGACCAAACGTCCCATTATTAATACCCGGGATGAGCCGCATTCAGCGAGCAACCAGTATCGGCGTTTGCATTTGATTCTTGGCGATTCCAATATGTCTGCTTACGCAACCGCATTGAAAGTCGGAAGCACTTTGCTGGTTCTCAACTTGATTGCTAGCGAAAATAAACTTGCCGATTTGGAACTGGCGGACCCGGTTGCCGATGTATTGAAAGTGTCAATTGATAGAACCGCTGTTTTACGCTGTAAATCAGGAGGGACCATCACCGCTCTTGAAATTCAGGATGCCTACTTGGAGGCGGTTGAAAAAACGTTTGCTGGAAATAACAAGGAGTGGACCTGGATTATTGCGGAGTGGAATAGGACGCTAAATGATCTTAGACACAGTCCGGAAAAACTTTCTGATCGAATTGACTGGGCCATTAAGAAAAAATTGTTCGGCGAGTTCATGCAGTCGGAGGGGATGAGCTGGGAAGACCCTTGGCTAAAGAGCCTTGATCTGGAATACCATAATCTGGATTCTGATCGTGGGTTGTATCGGGGATTGCAACAGGAGGGAGGAGTTCATTCATTGCTCAGCGAAAATGAAATCAATCGCGCTATGGAATTTCCTCCCGAAGGAACACGTGCCCAGTTAAGAGGGCAAATGGTGGCACAAGATGCCGAGAATATAAAAAGTATTCATTGGACCGGAGTGGAGTTTAATAATAGAGAGGTCCTGGACTTGACCGGAGTCATCTATCCTGAAGATGTAGAAAAAATTCTCCAATCCAGGAATCAATTTGTGTAAGGATTACTTTAGTAAACTGAAGAGGTTGAGCAATACCTTCACCTCAGGAAACAACCTGCTTTAGAGCCAGAGAGGAAAAGTAAAAAATGTTCGAAGAACCATATCGCTGGATGGAAGCGGTTTCCAACCGACATAGTTATGTTCAAGAAAAGTTGCAAATGGGTCAGCCGGTGTTGTCGGTTCCTTTTAATGAAGGAGTCCTGATGATGGGGTTCGCTCCCCAACCGGGTAAGATATTTGAAATTTATGATCGAATTGCTCTGGGAGGCGTGGGGCATCCTGCCGATGTTGAACGGTTGCGTATGACTCTTTTGGAAATGGCACATTTGGAGGGATTCAATCGTTCCCCCGAAGATGTGACTTTGGCAAGGCTCCTGCAGTTCGGGGTTGCTCCTGCACTCAAACAGAATTTTGAAGAAATTCAACGGGCACCCTATATTATTCGTCTATTACTTATCGAGCTCGATAGTGAAGGGTCTCCAAACTTTTTCCGAGTTAATTATGATGGCTATTGGGAAACGTTTAAAAAGGGAACAGTTATTTCTGGTACTGAAAAAGTAATGGACTGGATTCAGAAAGAAATCGAGACTATTCCCTTTGCGACGTTTACGCTTGAAAAAGCCCTGGAGGAAACCTGTCGGCTTTGGGTTGAAAGCAAAAAAGAAGAGGGTGATGCAAACACAAATATTCCCGAGACTTTGAAAGAGGCTTTTGATCAATGGCATCTTGAGGGAGCCATATTGTTGGGGAATTTAGAACGAAGAGCCATTTACAGAACAATCACTAAGGAAGAAATTAAAAAATTGAAATCATCGGCCGGTTGATTCCCCAGCAGGTGATGGGATAGAAACGGCCAGTCAGAAAAGGAGTTGATCTCATGGAAATGAATGATCCCCTGAGAAGGGAAGAAAAAAAAGAAACCAGTCCTGATCGACATGATTCTGGACCTTCGAATCCGGATACTTCCCGACCGGGAAGGGATAATCTATTGAAGAGGATGAAAAAGGTGGACCCGAAGCAAACGGAAAAATACAAGCAGAGAACTGGCCAATGAATTTTCAAGCTGATTCCTCTCCGAAAAGTTCGCCCGGAGATTTTTTCGATCTTCTGGAAAAATCCGGCTACCGTTGGCAACCAAAAGTTGATCTTTCGAGAGCAAAAAATGATATTACCGTAACCCAAGGGACAACCGTGCTGGCGTTCCACTTTCAAGGTGGAGTTATTGTTGCCGGCGACCGGCGAGCTACGGCGGGTAACAGCATCATGTACGAATATTGCGACAAAGTTATTCCTATTGATGACCACACGCTAATGGCTATTGCCGGAGTTCCTGCCACGGCCTTTGAGATGGCACGTGTTCTCACACATAATTTTGAATTTTATCGACGTTCACAGATGCAGACCATGAGTGGACAGGGGAAAATCCGCGCTTTATCGAAACTGCTCAAAGAGAATGTGGGTATGGCGGTTCAAGGATTAGGTGTAGTGAGCCCGATATTCGCCACTTTTGACCTGCAAACCCGGAAACCTTCTATACATTTCTACGATATGCTGGGTGCGGATTTTCAAATTCGCACTCATACTTCAACAGGATCAGGTTCTCCGACTATTCGAGGGATTTTGGAATA
>DUAA01000031.1:4950-7946 GCA_012961055.1 Nitrospinaceae bacterium | reverse complement strand
TGCTGGAACTGCCATGGTTTCATTTATTCCTGAAACTTTGACTGAGAACGAGGCATGGCATCTCATTCTGTATATTAGGTCGTTTGGGAAATGACTGAGAAAAACACCGACAAAACTCACATTTGTCAGTTTTTCAATACCCACCTTGGAATCAACAAACTAAAAACTACGGAGACTGCAATTGAAAAATAGGTTCTTATTTTTGTAATCATGATGTTAGGTAAGAAGAAACAGCAATTGACTCCATAAAAACTGAGGGGTTCTCTACCAAAAAAGAATGCCTCACAGCAGGAGAGAGGGTCTGTCAGAATAAGTGTGTAAGTGACATTTTCAGTAATTTATTTTTAAGTATTTAACTTTACAATTGAGCCTATGGGCCCTGTGAAAAATGGTTTTTATTTTTCACAGGGCCCATAGGCTTTTTTAATCTTCTGTGAAACTGATTAATAGCTTGCTTCCGTAGTTGGATTTACTTCTTCTAGATACTCCTCAACGCTAAACACACAAACTTTAACGCAAATCCTTGCTGAACTTCGATATTACCGGTTCATGTGTCAGTGCCAGATAAGGATTCTTTCTTTAGATACCGCCTCTGTGTAACCTTGAGGGCTCTCTGATGTGTTATTTATAGGCTTATGTAGGCTGTGAGCTATGCTGTATGTTTTTAGTAAAGGCTGGTGCTATTAGTCTGTGTATTTAGCTAAAAAGAATCCTTTAGTTGGTGACAGGGGGGGGATGTTTCCGTTCCAGATGAAGCTAGCTAATATACTGCCTCTTTACCTATTTGATAAAATTTCATATGGGCTCATGTGAGTTGTAATACAATAAGACCATTCCTATACCATTGAATGGGAGGAGTTCTTTTGGAAAAATACGATACCCCGTTTTTACCCCACTTTTTTAGGCCATTCTCAAAATGAGTTTAGCAAAGGGGTTCTTATAACTATTTGTTTGTTGGATACTTAGGAAGATTCGGGAGAGTAGCCCCAAGGGGAATCGAACCCCTGTTTCCGGCGTGAGAGGCCAGCGTCCTAGCCGCTAGACGATGGGGCCATATAAAATGGCTGATGATAAAACTTATTTTGAAGTTTATTCAACTTTAATTCTGAAACTAAAATCCGTCTCTTTTCATTATGGGCGGGCCGGACCGGTTTTTCTTTTTTGTCTTGCGTATCACTTCTTCCGCATCCAGATCGCGCTTATTGACCCCATGAACCAAGAAGACCATCAAAGGGTAAGCGGGTAATGAAAGTATCGCCCAGGTGGCCATGAACTTACCCCCCGCAGAAACCATACCGCCATCAGTCCCTTCATTTCCGCCGGTACCGAAGGCCAGAAACAGGACAAATCCCAGAAGCATGCCCAGTAAAGAAGAAACAGCCGTTTTATGAGCAATCTCATTCATATACAGTGTATTCAAAAGCGGGAAATCATTGACATAAGCACCTAGTAAACCTAGTGTGCACAAAATAAAAATCGCCATCATTAAAAAATCGTTGGTGATGGCAATGGTCGCTACCAACTGATAAATTGGCGCACAAAGCCCAAGGATAAATGGATTGCGTAACATACTTAAATTCCTCAAATCACCAGACGCACCCTTTAATTCAGGGCTGAACTGGCGGTAACTTTATTAGGGAGTTGCTCGGCATGACGAGACCTTGCACTGTCACCTCAATGAGACAGTGCACCCTTGCAGGACATAGACGGAGAAAAATACGCTAATCGCCTCCTCTACCAAAGGGTGGCTCGGGTACAAGGATTCGAACCTCAACATCCAGAACCAGAATCTGACGTCCTACCGTTAGACGATACCCGACCGCTAATCCCTTTGATATACTAGTTTATAATAAATATAGATGCTAAAACTGTCAAGGTAGATTGCGAAGAACTTCTATTAATAATCGGAATAGTTTGATACCAATGGCAAATGTATTTCCCGGTTTGCCGTATTTTTGCTTATTGCCAACACGATTTTGAAAGGAACCTCTTATTTATGCGTGTGATTTCCGGTACCGCCCGGGGTACCCGGCTGGTCAGCCTGGGCTCGACCGAAATTCGCCCAACCCTCGACCGGGTTAAAGAGTCGTTTTTTAACCAGATTGGACCGGGACTGGACGGAGTGACCTTTCTCGATTTGTTCGCGGGTAGTGGCAACATGGGCATCGAGGCACTCAGCCGAGGTGCGGTAACCGTGGCCTTTGTTGAGCCGAACCTAAAAGCCCAACGCATCATCGTCCAGAACCTGGAAAAGTGCAGAATGACCGACCCGGGTTCACGCTGGGTTTTATTGAAATCTACGGCTTCAGCGGGATTGGAAGCACTCAAGAAACGAGGGCTTTCTTTTGACCTGATTTATATCGATCCCCCTTTCGCCGATGGGTTATATGACCCAACCTTACAGGAGCTTGCTATATCGGATGTCCTTCAAAGCGAAGCAGTGGTGGTGGTGGAACATTTCCATAAAACTGTTTTGCAGCAAAAATATGATAAACTCAAATTTTATAAAAACCGACGGTTAGGTGATTCCTGCCTTACGTTCTATAGTTTTGAAAACTCCTAATGATTGCTGAAGAAAAAGAAGAGAAAAAAGAAAAGATTGTGGTCGCCATGAGCGGCGGAGTAGACAGCTCTGTCGCAGCCGGGATCATAAAAGAACAGGGATTCGATGCTGTTGGGGTTTCCCTGCAGTTATGGAACTATTCTGACTCGGACAACCGATTCGGAACTTGCTGCTCACTCGACGACCTGGCCGATGCTCGGAGGGTAGCTGAGCGAATCGGGATCCCATACTACATCCTGAACATGGAAAAAAAGTTTAAGGAAGAGGTGGTAGACTATTTTATCTCTGAGTATATGCAGGCAAGAACACCGATTCCCTGCACCATGTGCAACCAGAAACTGAAATTTGAAGAGCTGATTCATAAAGCCGAAGCGTTCGGAGTGAAACGTATTGCAACGGGACATTACGCATCCATCGTCAAACATAAATCAGG
>DUAA01000031.1:0-4857 GCA_012961055.1 Nitrospinaceae bacterium | reverse complement strand
CACAGGAACAGCTGGCTAGACTCGATTTTCCTCTCGGCGACATGGATAAAAATGAAGTCCGCGAGCGGGCTCGACAATTAGGGCTAAACGTAGCCGAGAAAGCCGAGTCACATGAAATCTGTTTCATTCCCGATAACAACTATCCCAAGTTCATCGCTAAGCAGCTAAATGGAAAAAGCATGCAGATAGGAGAAATCGTCAATTCTGGAGGCAAGGTTCTAGGCACACATCCGGGATATCCAGCATTTACCGTCGGTCAAAGAAAAGGGCTTAACCTTGGGGGACTCAAGGAACCACATTTTGTAACGCATATTGACCCGGTAGAAAATCGCATCACTGTGGGCCCTAAAAACGAACTGGCTAAAGAGGAGTGTACAGTGGGTCAGGTGAATTGGTGCCTGGAGTTTTCGGGTCCAATCCGCGCTGAGGTGCAAATCCGTTACCGACACCGAGGGGTTTTGTCAACAGTAACTCCGCTTGATGGCTCACGCGCAAAGGTTGAGTTCGACGATCCTGAAATTTCCATCGCGCCCGGCCAGTCGGCGGTTTTTTATCAAGATAACTGCGTGGTCGGCGGTGGGTGGTTGGAGTGAGCGAAGCGGTACAAGTCGCAATCCAAGCCGCGTTGGCGGCAGGACAAATTCTGCGCGACCGCAAAGACACCATCGGGAAAATCTCTTATAAAGAATTTTATGACCCCGTAACGGAGGTGGACCACCTCTGTGAGAAAACGATCATTGACCATATCAAGAAAACTTTTCCCGACCATGACATTCTAGCTGAAGAATCAGGTAATGCCGAAGGTAATCCTTCACCAAGCAAATGGGTCATTGATCCCCTTGATGGAACGCTGAATTATTCACACGGCTATCCCTGTTATTGCGTTTCCATTGGACTGGAGCACGAAGGTAAATTGGAAGTCGGCGTGGTATACAACCCCTGCATGGACGAATTATTCGTTGCCGAACGAGGTAAAGGCGCAACGCTTAATAACAAACCCATCAAAGTTTCCGCCATTTCCGCATTAAAAGAAAGCCTGCTAGTCACCGGTTTCCACCCCAAGATAGCCCATACTCTGGATGATAATTTAGATCACTTTTGCCGGTTTATGAAATCCTGCCAGGCAGTGCGCCGCCCTGGCTCCGCTGCAATGGACTTGGTTTATACAGCTATGGGACGGTTTGAAGGATTCTGGGAACTCAAGCTAAGCCCCTGGGATGTCGCTGCAGGAATGTTAATCATGACAGAAGCCGGAGGCACCCTGTCAAAATTTGATGGTAGTCCGGTTACGATTTACGATGAGCAGATTCTTGTTAGTAACGGCCTGATTCATCAGGAGATGGTAGATATTCTACAAAATTCCAAAAAATGACAAGCTGCTTTATGTTTCCCCGCTGCTCTAAAATGAAAAATAAGTTTCTGCTAATCCTAATGATTGTATTTCTGAGCGCTTGTCAAACCATTCAGAAAACAGATTGCGCCAGTTGCGCCTATGATACTTACCTGTGGAAAACAGCGGTGGACACCATTAGCAAAGCCAACTTCCCTGAAGAGGAATTTAACGCCGTTGTGCATTATGTCGACTACTCCAATGCCTGGGTAAGTTCTGGCAATGACATCCATATCACCGACAACCTTCTACATCAATTATCGAAGGAGCAGAGAGCAGCTGTCGCTGCACACGAGATTGGGCACTTGAAAGCAGGCCATTATTATTCCAGTGTTGCAGTTTCGGTTCTGACAAGCATTGCCTTTACGGTAGCAGGTGTATTTGTTCCCGGGTTGGGCTATGCTGAGTATGCGGTGAAGCCTTTGGTAGTTGGCAGGTTCTCCCGCCCACAAGAATTAGAAGCCGATAGGATGGGGATGAGGTACCTGCTAAAAGCTGGTTTGCCTCCCCATCACTTTATTGAAGTGCTTCAAATTTTCCGTAAGCAGTCGGATGGTAAATCCGATGAAGTTAGCTATTTTTCCACCCACCCGACAACCAGCGAACGTATCAAACAGATAAAAAGTTTTTATACAAAGTCCAACCTTGCTGGCACAAAAAATTAGTCTTTTTCCTCAGCTTCAGGTTTCACCAGGTAAGTGTAACCATTCAAGCCCATTTTATAGAGACTGAGAAAATCATCCGCTTCCTTTTGCGTGACCACTCCTCTTTGCACACTACCTAAAAGGAAACCATCTATACGTCCTGCCAGTTCATCAGCACTGAACTGCACATAGTCCAAGACATCCGTTACATTTTCACCTTTGATAATCTGTTCGTATTTCAAGGAGCCATCATCCTTAAGAGAAACGTGAATTGTGTTGGTATCGCCAAACAAATTGTGCAAGCCTCCAAGAATTTCCTGGTACGCGCCCGTGAGGAAAACACATAGAGCATAATTCTCTCCCGGTTGAATGGAATGAACCCTCATCGTATTCTCAGTCCTCCGATGGGTGCCTATAAAAGCATCAATTCTCCCATCCGAATCACAGGTGATGTCTTCTAAAGTTGCATCGCGATTGGGTTCCTCATTCAGGCGTTGCAATGGTACAATCGGAAAAATTTGATCAATAGCCCATGAGTCCGGCACCGATTGAAAAATTGAAAAATTGCAGAAATATTTATCTGCTAATATAGTTTTGAGGCTGCAAATATCATCGGGAAGGTATTTAAGTTGGGAACCTAGATGTTCAATTTTTCGGCAAATTCCCCAATAAATGCGTTCGGCCAGAGCTCTGTCGGTGAGAGTTATCAGTCCAAGCAAAAACTGATTTTGCACCTCATCTTTCAAATGAACAGCATCGTGCCACGATTCAATTAAATTTTTATTCGAGGTGGAATCCAGCACGTCAAAAATTTCTTTTAGCACTTCTGGTGAATTGTCGGGGATGGTAATCTGGTCACTCCACTCCGGAAAGCTGGCCACATCCAGCACATTGACCACGAGAATGGAATGGTGTGCAGTCAAAGCCCGGCCAGATTCCGATATAATATCCGGGTGGGGCAACCCTTCAGCCTTGCAGATTTCAAGCAAATGATATACCACATCGTTGGCGTATTCCTGTGTCGAATAATTCGTGCTAGATGCAAAAGTGGACCGCGACCCATCATAGTCAATACCTAAACCACCGCCCACATCTATGTATTGAATATTGCAACCAAAACTCATCAGCTCCGAGTAAAATCGTCCGACTTCTTTCAAGCTATTTTTTATCCTGCGGATATCAGTCACCTGGCTTCCGATATGAAAATGAATGAGCTTGATACAACCAAGAATATTTTTACTTTTGGCTATTTCCATAGCATCCATCAGTTCCATGGTGTTCAGGCCAAACTTTGAGTGGTCCCCAGTTGAAGAGGACCAACGCCCCTGCCCCGTGCTCACCAGCTTAATACGGAGACCAATATTGGGTTCAACTCCCAATTCATTTGCCACTTGGTCAATCAATTCCAGTTCATCAAGTTTTTCGACAACGATAAAAACCTTCTTGCCCAGTTTCTGACTCATCAACGCCAGGCGAATAAAAGCCTCATCCTTATAACCATTCAAAATCAGCAATGCATCCGGATTATCGAGGATGGCGAGTATGACGTGTAATTCCGGCTTGGACCCAGCTTCCAATCCAATATTGAAAGGCTTCCCAAACTTGACAATCTCCTCCACTACCTGTCTTTGCTGGTTAACCTTGATAGGATAAACCCCGTTATATTTTCCTTCAAACCCATATTCTGTAATGGCTCTTTGAAATGAATTGGAGAGGTTTTCGATGCTGGATTTAAGGATGTCTGAAAAACGGATCAAAACTGGTAAAGAATATCCCTTTGACTGAAAATCATCGACCAACTTCTTAAGATCAACATGATGAGTGCTATTCGAATTAGGACGCACAACAATATTCCCATGGGAATTGATATCAAAATAACCCGCTCCCCATCCTTTAATGTTGTAATGTTCGCGGGCTTCGTCAATAGTCCATTTCGACATAGGTTGGCCTTTTTATGGCTGAAAAATTTATGCGTTGAATTAATTAAAGTACTCTACTGCTACTGACCGCAGAGGTGACCGGCAGGAATTCATTAAGCAGAGACAACACTTTGCTAGCCAGATCGAATTATTACTATTTGGCCCCACGCCTAGTGAAATGTCAATTAGAAACAAAGGGATTCTTTGCTCCACGAATCTATGCTATAAAAACCGGAAATGTTCAAGCCATCTTTATAAATTTATATTTTGGAAGAACCCATGAAAATTGAAAATGTAAATGTACGGGACATTGCCAAGGAGTTTGGCACACCCGTTTATGTATACAGTCTGGAAACCCTGCGCGTTTCAATAGCCGAGATCAAAAAGTTGGCCCCCGTTACCCGATACGCCATGAAAGCTAACTCCAATGTCCGTATTCTTAAAGAGATGCTAGATAACGGAGTAAAAATTGATGCGGTCAGTATTTTTGAAGTACAGCGTGCCCTGCGCACAGGATTCCGCACCAATGACATCTGTTTTACCAGTGATGTATTTTTTTGTGATGCGGATGTAAAGTTCTGTCTTGAAAATGATATCTACTGCAATTGCGGCACATTGGGGATGGTCGAAGAATATGGCAAAGCCCTGAAGTCGAAAGGTACAGGTTCAAAAAAAATATCCATCCGCATCAACCCTGGTGAAGGTGCGGGTCATTCAAAAAAAACCAATACAGGCGGGCCCTATAGCAAACATGGAATCTGGTACCAGAACCTTGATGAAGTCAAACGTATTGCGAAAGAATATGGAATGATCGTTTCCGGAGTCCATATGCATATAGGTTCAGGAGGCGATATGGAGCACCTTAAACGTATCACCGGAAAACTGGTAGAATTCGCCAAGCAAT
>DUAA01000030.1:448-1375 GCA_012961055.1 Nitrospinaceae bacterium | reverse complement strand
TGTCGCATAACTTCCTGATGATAGTGTGAAGCGGAATCTAATGCATGCGCCCTCTGGGTGCCAACGGCTATTTTCTGTAGGACCAGCAATCCATTTCTGACCCATTGTGTCATCGGCAGCGATAGGAACTGTATCCACACTAAATTCACTAAATCCAGTAACCAGTGCTCGGCGAGTTCCCTTTGAAGAGAGCCTTGAGATTGCAACGACATTCCAAGAAATATCCTGCAGATTCATTTCTGTAATAGCGGCCATTTCAATTTCACCCGATTTACCTTGACATGTGCTGACAATGCTACCCGGTAATGGCCCAGTTGGAGTCAATCGACCCAATTGACAATTTCTAGTGATTCGTGGCAAGGTTCTCTCTTCTATCAGAACGCAACTTTTGGCATTTAACTGGCCCTTTTCATCAATTCGTCCCACTAAATCCCCAGCGACAGGTGCAGATATCGGTAATCCAGCCTCAATTCTCCCGTAGAGGGACTTGTTGAAAACAACAGATTGGATTGCGTGTACGGTCATCAATTGCAAATTGGTTGGAAGTTTTTTGAAAGAACCAACCCAATCATCTGGATTATTGACTAAATGTTCTAACATTCTTCTTTCAAAACCTAGCCATTTTGGAATATTTTCCAATGCTTCTGCATTGGGTCCATTATTACGGATATTTTCTCTAAAACTAGCAACATCTTCACTTTCGGCATATCCAGGCATTGAAAGATATGTCATGACAGCCTCTTTCCATCGTTCATTAACAACATGTTTTCCAACTTCTGCAGTTACAGGACGGCCAGAACCAAATCGCTGAGGCCCTATCCAATTTGGGAATAAATCAGGTCCAATTTTGTCGGCCATTTCATTCTTGATCGTTTCAATTTCATGCAGAGCATCCTCTTCATTCATTGGGCTACCATCTTGATTAGC
>DUAA01000030.1:0-303 GCA_012961055.1 Nitrospinaceae bacterium | reverse complement strand
TGTAACAGCTCTTTTATCCTTAGTTCCAGCAAAAAATATTCTATTTCGAGGTATTTTCAATTCTCTGGAAAGATTGGTACAGAAACGATTGGTTTCCCAGTTTGTTAGGGTAATAATTGCAACAGTAAATCTACCTTTGTTATCCAATTTAACAGTAGTAGAAATTTCATCGACTCTAAAATCACTAACTCTTGCTTTTAGAACACCACCAATACCGGTGGTTTTAGTAGCAAATCCTTCTAGACCAATGGCTTGTGCCAATGGGTCTTTTTCACTCAAATAATCGCCTCGTTTAGAGGGTTA
>DUAA01000029.1 GCA_012961055.1 Nitrospinaceae bacterium | reverse complement strand
AATGATTTTCTCTTCCTCAGAAGGCCCCTCACTGGAAAGTCCCTCCTTGATTTTCCATAGCAGGTCTTGAATTCCTTCGCCGGTTAAAGAGGAAATTAAAAAAACTACCGGATTCAATTCGACCATGGATGAGGAAAGGTTCTGAAAATTTTTCTTTGCTTGAGGGTCATCCGCCTTAGTGGCCACCAGAATTTGTGGCTTTTGGAATAACTCTGAACTAAATTTTTTCAATTCCGCCTGAAGCTTATGATAACGGCTCAAAATAGATTCCTGGTCTGGATCTGAAAAATCTATTAAATGTATCAGTAAGCGGGTACGTTCAATATGTTTTAAAAATTGATGTCCAAGACCTTTTCCTTCATGTGCCCCTTCAATTATCCCTGGGATGTCAGCCGCGACAAAAGAGGTCCCCTTTTCCAACCTTACTACACCTAAATTGGGCACAAGGGTAGTAAATGGATAATCTGCTATCTTTGGCCTTGCGTTGGATATCTTTGAAATGAGAGTGGACTTACCAGCATTAGGAAACCCAATAATACCAACATCAGCCAGAAGTTTGAGTTCGAGAAAAAGCGTCCTTTTTTCGCCCGACCAACCGGGTTCAACTCTTTTCGGGGCACGTTGCGTGGAAGACTTGAAACGCAAATTTCCTCGTCCGCCATCGCCACCTTTGGCGCTCAGGAATTGTTGATCCGATTCTTTGAGATCCACCAGCAGTTCGCCCGAATCCACATCCTTGACTAAAGTTCCCGGAGGAAGGCGGATGATTAGATTTTTCCCGCTTTTACCGGTCATCTGTTGACCTCGGCCCGATTTTCCGTTTTCAGCCTGATATATCTTTTGGTAGCGTAAGTCAATAAGGGTGGTGAGGTTAGAGTCTGCTTCAAGCACGACATTTCCTCCTTTGCCACCATCGCCACCATCCGGCCCACCCAAGGGAATATGTTTTTCCCTTCGGAAGCTACAACAACCGTCTCCACCATTTCCCGCTTCCACGGTTATGGTTACCTGATCAATAAACATGGCAACAAGCCCTCACTTTAAGGGCTTTTTAATGGTTGGTTCTGTAATTTTTTCGAGAATCCCGTGAAAGGGGAAAACCGGCGGGAATTGAAACGATTTAATTTTGCGGGTAGACACTAATTTTTTGCGTTTTACGATCCCGATGTTCAAATTTAACTACACCGTGAATTTTGGAAAAAATCGTATAATCACTTCCCAATCCCACATTGATTCCGGGATGAAAGTGGGTACCCCGCTGGCGAACCAGTATCTCTCCTGCTTTAACCTCCTGACCTCCGAACCGTTTTACACCTAATCTTTGTCCCCGGCTGTCGCGACCATTTGAAGTACTACCTTGTCCTTTTTTATGTGCCAT
>DUAA01000028.1 GCA_012961055.1 Nitrospinaceae bacterium | reverse complement strand
AGTCTGCTTTTTTGTCAATTTGATTTGACTAGCAACTCTTTCAACAAGTTCAGCTTTAGTCATTAAAAAGTCTCCCCTCCCGGTAAACAATTTAACCGTTATCTTAAAAAATTATCTTGGCCAGTGTACCATTTGCGAATATTAAGTCAAGCCCAATCTTTCTATAGCTTTACCCAATTTTAAAGGGCTGTTTCAACGTAGTTTTATTGCTTAAAAATTAGGCTGACAGGTCTCTTTTTTAAGAAAAAGAAGGTTGTTAAGGGTTCCAAATGTATTGGAGACCGGGGAGGTGGGAGGGCATTAAGGTTTTTACCAACTTGCTGGAAATTGAACTTTGCAGAAGCCAGTCTAAAAATGGAGTTTTATCTTTTTCTTCAATGACTTTGGGTCTACCTGAGACACCAATTTTTTTTGCCAGAAGTTCGATGGTTTTTTCAAGCCCGCCTAATTCATCCACCAATCTTAATTGCAAAGCTTGTTGTCCGGTCATTATTCTCCCATCGGCAATCAAGCTAACTTCAGAAATTGGTAGTCCTCGCCCTATTGCAACTGCCTGAACAAATTGCTGGTGTACGTCGTCTACAACATTTTGCAGCAGTTTTCGTTCTTCTGGTTTCATGGCCCTTAGGGGAGAACCCATATCTTTAAATTTACCACTTTTAATGACATTTGGTCTCACGCCAATTTTAGCGGCTAGTTCCTCAACATTGTTAAAAGCCATTACCGCAGATATGCTTCCGGTCAGTGTACCTGGATTGGCTACAATATAGTCTGTTGCGCTGGCGATATAGTATCCACCGGAAGCTGCCACCGTACCCAGAGAAGCGAAAACGGTAATATTTTCATCCCGGAGTTTCATGACCTCGCTGTAAATTTCTTGTGCTGGTGCAACCGCACCGCCTGGAGAATCAATACGCAATAAGATTCCTCGTACTCCTGGATGATGGCGGTAGCTGGAGAGCTGACGGACAATATCCCGAGAATCCATGAGCATTCCTTGGATGTGGATAAGAGCAATATCGCCCTTAGGAATTTTCCAGCGATCGGGTAAAAAAGCAGATCCGATAGCTAGTAGTACAATCAAGGCAAAGAGTCCTGCTGAAAATCGGAAAAAAGATTTCAGGAAAGACCTTTGGGGTTTTGGGGGGGGCGTATTTTCCATAGTCAAGTTTCTGGGCCCTTATTGGGCCCAGAGTTTATTAGATTTTATTCTTCTTTAAAGTCTTCCAGCCCAACCTGTTCTTTTTCGATTTGCGAAATATCTAGGTCTTCTTGAAAAGCTTTGATACTTAAAGCAATCTTTTTATTAGCGGTATCCACTTTGATCACTTTTGCTTTGATATCATCGTCTACCTTCACAGCAGACTCGGGATCGGTAATTTTTTCCGAACTCAGTTGAGAAACATGGATCAGACCTTCCAATCCATCCCCAAATTCTGCGAACGCACCAAATCCGGTCACTTTGATAATTTTACCTTCAACTTCGGTGCCGATGGGATAGCTGACAGCAATATCATTCCAGGGATCAGGCTGCAATTGTTTGACCCCAAGGGAAATCCTGCAGTTGTCCTTGTCGATATTAAGGACCGCTGAAGTGATTATATCTTTTTTCTTCAGGACCTCAGAAGGATGCTTGATTTTTTTCCAGCTTAAATCGGAAATATGTATCAAGCCATCCACGCCATCTTCCAGTTCTACGAAAGCTCCAAAGTCGGTCAAGTTACGAACCGTACCCTCGACTTCAGAGCCGATGGGATATTTGTCTTCAATTTTTTCCCAAGGATTAGGCTCAATTTGTTTCATGCCCAGTGAAATCCTTTTTTTATCCTTATCGAGGGTTAGTACAATAGCTTCGACTTGATCCTCAAGGGAAACTATTTTACTCGGATGTTTGACATGGCGGCTCCAGCTCATTTCAGAAATATGGACCAACCCCTCAATGCCTTTTTCGAGTTCCACAAAGACACCATAATCTGTAATGCTGACCACTCTCCCTTTGATCTGGGTATTGACCGGGTATTTTTTATCAACATCTACCCAAGGATCGGCGCTGGTTTGTTTGAGACCCAGTGACACACGCTCCTTTTCCTTATCGTATTTTAGAACCATGACGGTAACCTTGTCGCCGATGGAAAACATTTCAGAAGGATGGTTGACACGGCCCCATGACATGTCTGTGATATGAAGTAGGCCGTCGATTCCGCCCAAGTCGATGAACACCCCGTATTCGGTGATATTCTTAACAATACCTTCAATGAGATTACCTTCTCCCATTTTTTCAAGAGTGCCTGTACGAAGTTGCTTGCGTTGCTCTTCAAGGAGAATGCGCCGGGATAGTACAATATTGCCACGTTTTTTGTTCATCTTGATAATTTTCATATCGAACTTTTCGCTAATCAATTTTTCCAAATTGCGAATTGGGCGTAGGTCGATCTGGGAACCTGGCAAGAAGGCTTTCAGTCCAATATCAACAGTCAGTCCACCCTTGGCTTTAGCAATCACAACACCTTGAATAATTTCATCGGCTTCATAAGTTTTAACCAAGTCATCCCAGATTTTAATTTTATTGGCTTTTTCTTTAGATAAGACAACATTGCCATGATTGTCTTCCACTTTTTCAAGAAAGACTTCAACCTCTTCATCAATTTGTAGGTTCTTTCCGTTTTCCGGAAACTCTGAAAGAGAGACCAGGCCCTCTGACTTGAAGCCGACATCAATGGTGGCGAATCCGTTGGAAACGGCAATTATCTTTCCCATGATAACCTGCGAAGCCTTAAATCGACCGAGACTCTCAGTGAAATAGTTTTCCATTTCCTCATAGGCCAAGATTTCGGCGGGAGTCAACGCCTCCATTTCGGTCTCGTCATCTTTTTCCATTTGCTCTAACAATTCTTTGGATATTTTCATGACCTGCGGATTCTCACTTTCTTTCTTGTTGTTTAAAGGTTATTTATATTTTTCAAAACATGATCCGTAACTTCTTCAATATTTAACCGGGTGGTATCGACCTCCAGCGCATCATCTGCTTTGACAAGTGGAGAAATCTTTCGATTGCAGTCTTCATAGTCGCGTTGCCGGATTTCCTTAATTATGATATTCAAATCTAAACTTGGATTTTTAGCCTTCAGTTCTTCATACCGTCTCCGGCCTCGTTCTTCTGCATCGGCAACAAAAAAGAATTTTTTGTCAGATTTGGGGAATACGACCGTCCCAATATCTCGACCATCCATGACTACATTTCCGGCCTCGCCGATTTGACGTTGCCTAGCCACTAGGGTTTCTCGAACAGACTTTTGTGCGGCAACAGTGGCCGCCCCCTTACCCACCGTTTCATTTTTTAAATATGTTGTTGCGTTTTCCCCATCCACTAGCACCAATTGGCCGTCTTCACTGGGAACAAATTCAATATGCAGGTTCTCGGCAATCTCTGCCATCGCTGTTTCATCGGCAAGATCGAGACCTTTTTTCTGGGCAGCCCAAGCTACAGAACGATACATGGCACCGGTGTCGATGTATCTATATTTCAACTGCTTGGCTACCAACTTTGCGACAGTACTTTTACCGCTGCCTGCGGGCCCATCGATCGCAATTATCATTTTCTTAAATTACCTTGAGCCGGTACTTGTTTGCTGCAATAAATTTATTTTCTAATCCTTGCCCATCCCCTTTTTCGATGATACTGCGGATTTCGTTCAGTTTAACTAGAAACCGATCGATCAGATCCAGCGAGTGATCGCGATTGGAGAGACAGATATCTCGCCACATAACCGGGTTGCTGGAGGCTATTCGGGTGATGTCTTTTAGCCCGGCACCAGAAAAGGTAATGACTTCATGATCATTTTGGGTTCTCAAGGCTCCCAATGTGTTCATCAGAGCGTAAGCCACGATGTGGGGCAAATGACTCACCGCACCAAAAATAAAATCGTGTTCATCAGGGGATAAACTGGTGACATCCATGCCAACTGCCCGCCAAAGGGCACTGATTTTATCCAGAGCTTTTTTATCTGTTTTTGAAGTGGGAGTAACAATGCACTGTGCTCCCTCATATAAATTTGCGGCGGAAGCTTCCAGTCCTGAATTTTCGCCTCCTGCGATGGGATGTGATCCGATAAAATAAATGCCTTCAGGGATCAGCTTTTCGACTTCCCTGACGATCGGATCTTTCACAGAACCTACATCGGTAATAAGAGTTCCGGGGCGAATATCTGCAATCATATTTTGAATGAGAGGAGCGATGGCCGAGACCGGTGTGCATAACACAATTAAGTCCGCATTTTTAACGGCCTCTGACAAGTCAGTAGAGTAATAATCAATGATTTTTAAGGTTCTGGCTTTTTCCAGGTTCTCGCGGTTTCTGCCATATCCTAAGATCTCATTTGCCAGGCCCTGCTCTTTGCAGGCTTTAGCCAAAGAGGCCCCAAGTAAGCCGACCCCAATTACTGTTATTTTATTAAATAGCTTCACGGTTGTCCCTTTTCGGGATAAGAACCCAGAACCCGCAAAAACAGGGCTTGCTTACCCAGCGTTTTAAGGACACGTTCGACGGTCTTATCTTCAATATGCCCCATAAAATCCACATAAAATAAATATTCCCACGGCCGATTGCGTAGCGGACGGGATTGTATTTTTGACAAATTGATTTTATTTTTGGCAAATAATTGCAGGGTTTTTAGAAGAGAACCTGCCTCGTCAGTAATGGAGAACATGACGGATGTTTTATTCATTTTAGCTTTTTTAGCCTGATCCTTTGAAATGATCAAAAACCTAGTATAGTTTTCGGCCCGGTCTTGAATATTCTTTTTGACAATCTTTATTTTGTAAACCTCGGCTGCAAGCTCACCGGCGATAGCGGCTGTATTCTTATTTCTTTTTGCTAATTCTGCTGCTTGGGCAGTGCTGGAAGTGGGAACCTGTTCAACACCTGGCATATTACGGTTTAACCAGTTTCGGCATTGGGCCAATGGCTGAGGGTGAGAATAGATTTTCTGGATCTTCTTCTGATCGGGCACGTTGGATAAAAGAAATAGACCAATTGGCAGCCGCATCTCATTACATATATGAAGAGGCGAATCGACAAAGCAGTCGAGAGTCAGGTTGATGACCCCTTCGATGGAGTTTTCTACCGGAACAATTCCATAATCAGAGTTGCCCAACTCAACTTCCAAAAAAACCGCTTCAATATTTCCGCAAGGATTGAATGTGCAGGAGTGACCAAAATGCCGTACTGCCGCTTGATGGCTGAAGGTGGTTTGCGGCCCAAGAAAAGAAATCCTCAGGGGCTTCTCTAATGCTAGTGTGGCGGAGAACAGCTCACGAAAAATAGGTTCTATAGCGGTGTTAGGGAAAGGGCCCTTATTCTGGTCCTTCAGCCGCTCAAGGATAGCCCGCTCACGATGGGGAACATGAAAATGCGTTGCCTTACCCAAGCGAGTTTTCTCATCGCCTACTTTCTGGGCTAAAACGCCACGTCGGCTAACCAGCTTTAATAACTGATCGTCAATTTTATCAATCTGTCGGCGCAGATCATCTAAATGGGACAAAAAACAGGTACCGCCTTTACTTGGATTTCCCGCAAATATCTCAATGGGATGCTTGATCATTCCATAATCTAGGCTTAATATGCAAGCAAAAATAAAAAAAGCCACTGATTTTTTGATATTTGTAAATTTAAATTTTTATATCCATTTTTTGAGGTTATCAAAGATGATATTGCTTGAGTTCAGCATGAGTCCTATGGATAAGGGGGAAAGCGTTAGTGAACAGGTTAGCCGCTCCCTTAGAATAATTGATGAAAGCGGAGTGCCCTACAGGCTTAACCCCATGGGAACAGTGCTGGAAGGCGAGTTCGATGAAGTTATGGGAGTTGTCAAAAAATGTTACGAGACTATGAAAGCGGACTGTAAACGCATCACTTGCGGAATCAAGATCGATTACCGGGAAGGCAAATCTGGCAGGCTGGAATCAAAAATCGCATCTATCGAAAAAAAATTGAGTAAAGAAATGAGGAAGTAGACGGAAAAATCTTTTTTGCCACCGATATACCCATTTGAGGCATGAAGGTGTTGGGTGAATATCATAAACACAGGCTCAACGGACCCCTCTTTATCAAAGTACCCGCTCTATGCATGGAAGCTTTGGGATGAGATACCACTATGGGACGGAGGTGATTTGTCTTTTATAGTTCTAGCATTCTTAGTTTTCTTAATTATTCTGTTGTGTTCATGGGCGGTTCCAATTCCATTAACTTTTTTCGAATATAGTTCACCACGGCCTGAATCTCATCTTTTGTGAGGTTTGACTCCCATGACATCATAGCCGTTCCTTTCCTGCCTTTGGTGACGGAGTGAATCATCCGTGCTTTTGTCAGTTCCTTTTTTGATTTTGCGGCGGTGAAATTTTTAGGTGGAGGATTCAGCACGTTAGCGGCAAAGGTTTTTCCATCGCCTTTATTGCCGTGGCAAGCTTTGCAGTGTTTGAAAAAAATATCGCGACCAGTTTCCAGATCAGCCGGAAGGGCAACACTTTGTGATGCGGAAAATAAGCTAAAGAGGGCCCATGAAAGGAAAACCAGGCTTTGTTTTTTTTTGCAAGGTTTTTTAACAGACATGATTTTCCCTGTTTGTTGGAAGGTAAATCACCCCAGCCCCTATTTAATAAGAGGGGCTCATTGGCCATCCCCATGGCGAGTTATTGAAAACTTATATCCAGAAACATAATGATAATTTCTTATTCAGCTCTATTCTGACCTGTCTGCCTCCCCTGTTAAGAGGCTAGTAGATGTCTTCCAATTTTTCGATCATCAGGGTTTGAACCATGTGTTCTTTTAGTCGGCGTATTACTCTATTGAAATCGGAACGCTGGTTTGCCAGGGATACATAAAAAACATCAATGGCTCGATCACCCTGTGTGGAAATCTTGGCTCGATGAATCAATATTCCGAAATCAGCAAAGACCGTGGAGACTTTGTAGAGCATACCAATATGGTCCCGGGCTTCAACCCTTATTACAATGAAAGGGCTATCCGCTGTTTTTTCTGCATGAACTTTTGGGATCATGGGCATTTTTTTCTGCCCGCTTACATAACGGATTCTAGATTTCAACAGGTCTTGCAGATTGGTATCACCTAAAAATAGCCGGCTTAAATTATTTTTAATATCTTTCCAGACTTCAAAGTTCCCGACTGTGGCGTTATCGCTTGCTTCGACTTGTATCGCCACTATAACCATGCCATCATTTTTCAAATAAATATGTGCGCCCAGTATGTTGAGGTTTTTAGCTGTAGTGGCTCCTACCAATTTTTTAAAAGCTTCACTATCAGCGAGACAACATAGGGTCAGGTTATGATAATTCCCTTGTTCGTGGAACTGGTGATGCAGAATAAATAGTTTATCCTTAAAAGACCTAATCAGACGAATATGCAGTGCCACTTCTTCAGAAGAGGCTGTCATTAGATAATCTTTAGGCATCTGGCGCAGATGTTTTTCAATATCATTTACAGGTAGTTCTCGGTGCAATGCTTTGAAAACCCCGACACGGGTGGCTCGGGGTTGTTGATCTAGGGACTCAGGGTTATCCAGATATTTCAAGGTTCTTTCATATAGTTCTGAAAGTAATATTTTTTTCCAGGCGGTCAGGGTTCCTGGTGCTACCGCCCGCAGTTCGGCATAACTAAGGAGATAGAGTCCATTCAAGCTTATCGGGTTGGTAACTAAACTTGCGAACTGCCGGATAACAGCAGGTTGATGAATATCCTGATGCAAAGCGGTATCGATCAGGGTGTAAGGGTTATCGAGAAAAAATTTCAGGGTTTGAGCATCCTTCTCCCCCAGGTTCAATCTTTCAACCAGAGCCTTCATTATATTCTGATGGTCTAATTCATTGTGGCCCACTTTGCGCAACGATTGGAGAAGGGCAGATAACTTCAGAATTCTTTTTTCTGGGTATCTTTGATACAAGGCGGATAGATCGGTAGGGTTGGTGAG